>NZ_KV788208.1:0-1803 GCF_001807225.1 Corynebacterium sp. HMSC05E07 | reverse complement strand
AAGAAGCGGAACTAAACCCAGGACGCTTCAGTCAGTGGCAAGGCGGTATTGTCACCATACACAGAGCTCGCGTATTCAAGCGCTACCACGGCATCATTAGCAGCGTAATCCAAGAACTCCACTGGGTGCTGTTCCCAATACTCATCCATCCTAGTGATCCAGTCCTCAGGAACTTCAAGTTTGGGCACACCTACAGATTCACCCAAGACTGCTAAAGGTTGCGAGCCAGAGTGAGCCATCGTATCTCGGATGGACAGTTCGACAGGACGCGCCCACCGATGATTTTCACCATCAAGAACCATACGCACAGGTTTGTCTGTGACCAGGCCACCACTCGCGCTAATAACAGTGCGCATGATGTCAGGCACATCGGTGCTTAGCCAACGACGATAACGCCCACCCACACCAGGCCCAATGTCTTTCTTCCTACGAGAGGGGTAGGCGAAATCCCATGTATTCACCAACGTCCGGTGGTCTACGAAAGTTGTGAGGTCTGCGTGTTGGTAATGGGCCAAAAGAGTGATTTTCAGAGCAGAGCTATTCACACCTTTGCATTTTTTAAACCACCGGTCCTTACGGAGGAACGAGTCCTCACCCACCACTTCAGTCACTTCTGAGCGCGGCACACCTTGAGGCTTCCACCCACGTGCTAAAGGGTGGTCGTGCAACTTGAAAAACCTTATGCACAGATCAAGCGCCTTTCCAAAACTCAACCGTGCCACACGAGGACCGCGAGGCCCCATGTACTCCATAGGAATGACCACACAAAGCAGAATCTTCGCAGGATCGTTGTAATCAACAGTTGCGAACTGATAAGAGACAATCTGACGAACGCTTATAGCATTTTCCCCAACCCACGGGAGGTCTTCATTCACACATCGCTTGTTGACAAATTCAGTATCGAAACCTATGACGATAGAACCGTCGTGGGTACCCATGGCAGCGACAGATGGGTAAGACCGGAAATCACCGCGAGATTTCACAGTGGCTCGCGGCACAGATTTGGTTAACACCATAAATCGTGCGGAATGCTTCCGTGAGGTCGCGGAATCAGTCACTGTTTCCACGTACCAGCCATCATTTTTAACAGCGGCAGCGGCGTCAATGGTACTCGGCCAAATACGCGTTTGCCGCTGTTGTGTTTGACCAGGGGTTTTAAGGGGTGTCTGTGTTAAAGAAAGGTCTTTCTCTAACGCTTTGGAAGTGTTGGTTGGTGTCGACAGGGGCTCGTTAAAGACCCTGTCTGGCCTGCTATCCCCGTCGAGACGGGGTGTTTGACTTGCGGGAGTCTTTGGAGGGTTTCCTCCTGAGACTCCGGTAGTCGGTGCAGTATCAAGACTGCTATGAAATTTTTTCATTATTCGTAACACATTCTTTTAATGTGTGTACACAAACTACCATAAATGTAACTTATAATTGCCCGCATATCAATAAAGGCCACCGATGTATCATCAGTGGCCTTTATTACTATCAAGCTGCGTGCTCGCCGTAGATGTAGCGATACAAGCTCAACGCAGTAATGCGCGGTGATTTTCCGCGACCGCGTGCTCTGCCTGCTTCGGTTTCTAACAAGCCGTCATCTAGAAGTCTTGCGACTGTACGGCCAGACACATTCAACCTCTCGCAGACTTGCTCAACGGTGTAGCAGCGCAATAAGTCATCAGCGCTTAACACCGGCATCTCTATTGATTTTTTCATTAATGAAACTCTTTTCCACAAAAGAGTCTAAATCTAAGAACCCCTGTCAGTATAGTCACATATGCCAGAAAAAGAGGCCTAAACGACAAAACGTGTTGTTTTCCG
>NZ_KV788207.1:13496-156177 GCF_001807225.1 Corynebacterium sp. HMSC05E07 | reverse complement strand
CAGCGTTACTAAATCCGTGGTCCTAACAATCGAAGCTCCCACCACGGATTGCGGCGAGGGTGAAATCCGTGATTTCGGCATCGATCCGTTCGTAGCCGTAGGTCTCGCCATCACGGACGATGACACGGTGAAGTCCGGCGTATTGTTGCTCGATTCGAGGATGAATAATGGGGCCAAGCCCACTGGGGTCTACAAGGACAGGCCAACCTGCTGCGGCAAAGGTCCGAGTGGACTGGTCTTGGTAGAAAGCTTGCGAAAGAAAATCAGGACGGTTCCATGTCCTTCCGCCTACGCAGCTGTTATCCCGAAGCCCGTGTTGAGCATGGGTGGAGCCGGTGAGGATGCTTCCCCAGCCCGGTGCGGAAATTGTCGGGACTTCCATCTGCATGGAATGCCAGCTTCCCTCCGCTGCGAGTTTCTGAAGGGTTGAGCCGACTCCTGGTTCGGCGGCGATATCCCAGCGAACGCCATCCAAACCAATAAGTAGGATCCGGCGATGCGAATCTACGGGTTCGGGTGTTGCGGTGTTGCCCGGGTTACGCATTAGCGCTCCTTTGTTTCTTGAAGGACTGTGTCTCAGATACTTCGTCAGTGGTTGCAGTATCGACCACGGCATCGTGACGCAGAGTTTCCAAGCTCACCTGGCTTCCAGTGGGGAATTCGCTTGCTTCGCGGTCGGACATATCGACACGAATCACGGCGCTGCCAGGGCCTGCAAGCATAACCGAGGTGAAAATGCCGCGGAGCTGCTTGTTAAGGACGTGGTACTGGCCTTTGGGATCGGCAGTGATGCGAAGGTCTTCGGGACGAATGAGGCAGGCCAAGATATCTCCGTCTTGCGCATCTATCTCCGGATTGACAACATCGACGCGGGTGCCAAGTACATTGACAGAGCCCGCGTTGTACTCACCACAAATGCGATTGACGACGCCGACGAATTGAGAAATAAACGGCGAACGAGGGTGGTGGTAAAGCTCTGATGGCGAGCCGATCTGCTCAATGACGCCGTTATTCATGACACCAATGCGGTCAGCCATCACGAGAGCTTCTTCCTGGTCGTGAGTGACCAAGAGGGTGGAGATGCCCTCTGAGAGCTGGATACGTCGAATTTCATCACGCAATTGGGTGCGTACTTTCGCATCGAGAGCTGACAGGGGCTCGTCGAGAAGCAAAAGCTGCGGTTCAATCGCTAGCGCTCGGGCAAGCGCAACACGCTGTTGCTGGCCGCCTGACATTTGGCCCGGGAACTTAGCCGTATGCTCCGACAGCCCAACGAGCTCCAAAAGCTCGCCGGCACGGTTGCGGCGATTGGTCTTGTTTTTGCCTTTAATTTTGAGACCGTAGGCGACATTGTCAAGTGCGTCGAGGTGCGGAAACAGCGAGTAAGCCTGGAAGACAATGCCCATATTGCGTCGACGGGTAGGCAAGTAAGAAATCTCGTCGCCATCAATACACACAGAACCTTCGTTGGCATGCTCAAGGCCAGCGAGAATCTTCAGAGTAGTGGATTTACCACAACCGGAAGGGCCAAGGAGAGCTACGAGCTCAGCTTTGCCGATTTCCAGATTAAGGTTGTCGAGAACGGTTTTGGAACCGTACCGCTTAGTGATGTTTTTGAGTTCTACGTGAGAAGAATTCACGCTACTTTTCCTTTCGCGAGGAATCGATTTTTGCAATTGCGGAGATGGATGCCATCAATGCCCAGGTGATGAGAATCGTGATGAAGGAAAGGGCTGCAATACCACGCGGATTGCCTCTGGAAACCTCAACGATGAAGACTGGGAAGGTGTAGTGCAGGAGTAGCGATGCGATTGCGAACTCACCCAAAGTCATCGCGATGGACAGAAGCGAAGCCGAAAGCATGGAAACCCGAAGGTTCGGCAGTACGACGTTAAGCAAGGTCTGCGTTGATGTAGCGCCGAGCGACGAGGATGCTGCAAACATGGTCTTAAGATCCAAAGCTTTAACTCCGGCATCAATTGCTCGATAACACAGCGGAAGCGCCACGATGACGTAAAGCGGAACCAACGACCACTTCGACACGAGGAATGACGGGGCTACCGCTCGGTAGAATTCAGATACTCCGGATACCAATGCAACGGCGGGAATAACCAACGGAAGTACTGACAGTAGCTCTGCAATGCGTGCGAGTTTTGGTGACTTGAGGTTTAGAAAGACGATGGTAGGTACCAGAAGAACCAGCATCAACAGAGTGGTTGCGAGTGCTAGCAACAAGGTGTCGATGACTGCCGACATCGCGCGCGGGTTCTCAAATGCCGAGAGCAGTGGCTCAAATGTGAAGCCGTCACCAGGACGCGTAAAACCGAATACCGCGGCAGCAACCCAAGGACCAAAGAAGAAAATGAGCGCAATTACGAAAATCGTGGTGACAACCCAGTTCGTCTTCCCCTCTTTGGATTGTGATGCCTTAGAGGACGCGGCGGTAGTGGCGGATGATGGAACGGTAGCTAGTTGCTGAGCCATTTGTCACTCCTTCGGGTCAATACAAGGCGCAGGCCCATTGCTACAAGAATGATGATCATCATCCACGTCACGAGGGCAGCCGCAAGACCAGGGTTGAGCAGGACGTTTCCGCTGATGAGGAATCCGATGGCAATCGGAATGAGGTTGAGCGAACCGCCAGCAAGCGCATACGCGGTGGCATAAGCCGCGAAGGCGTTAGCAAACAGTAGGAGTAGCGAACCGACAATGGGCGGCCATAGGACCGGTAGAGCCACGTCTCGTAGGTACTGGCCTTTTGTAGCCCCCAAAGATGAAGCTGCGTCGTACCACTCTTTCTTCAGTGCGCTCATTGAGGGAAGCATGAGGACAGTCATGAGCGGGACTTGGAAGTAGAGGTAGACCAGCGAGACTCCAGCGAAATCAGTGATGGAGAAAACCTCACCGAAATTTGGGTATACCTTCTTGATAACTCCAGTAAGAAGTCCCTGGGTACCCAGCAAAGCGATGAACGCATATGCCAATTGGACACCGCCGGATTGTGCCGCTAGAGCTGAGAAGCTGTTTACGAGGTTGGATAGCCATTTGGGTCCTGACTTTTTAGTTGTCAACGCCCAGGCGATGATGACGCCAAAAAATCCGCCGATAACAGTTGTTAGCAATGAAAGATTGAACGTCAGAAGAAACGCTTCGCGGTAAGCCTGCCCCATTGCCTCGGCCATTGTTTCTATCGAAGGTTGGCCGGTTGCATCCTGGAAGGCTGTGACGACGTTAGCGATAATGGGAATAATCAGAAAGGCCGCGACAAAAGCGAAATAGGGGAGCGCACCCAGAAACGGCGCGAAGTGATTACCCCTGTGATTCTGGTACCTTGTCTTCTTGATTTGCGGACTTCGTTCCTGCGAGGATTTGGTCTTCAAGGTCATTAGTACTTGACCTTCTGAGCCCACTGGGTTGCAATAACTGAATTTGCCTTGTCGCCTTGGTCAGAGTTTGGAAGCTTCACTTTCTCAACGATCTTCGGATCCGGAAGGGTATCGAGTGCTTCATCGGAAAGCTTCCCTGCGTCAGCAAGCTCGGTGAAACGTGCAGGAACGGCGCCACCCAGTGCATACTGTTCAGACCCTTCATCGGAGGTGAGCCAATCAATCCACAGGCGTGCAGCATTCGCGTGCGGGGACTCAATGGTGCACGGCTGAGCGTAGTAGTTACCAAACACACCGTCTTCGAGAACTGTCATCTCGAAGTCGACGCCATCTTTGACCAGCTGATCCTGGACGCCCACCCAGTTGTAGTTCCAGTCGAAGACAACCGAAGCTTCTCCAGTGGTCATGCCAGATGACGGATCAGGGATTGGGACAAGGTGTCCCATGTCTGCAAGATCGGCGAAGAAGTCGATACCAGGCTGGATGTCGTCCAAAGAACCACCATTGGCAAGCGCCGCAGCAAAGACAGTGGCGATGGCGGACGCACCTTGACGCGGATCACCAGGAAGAGCGATCTTGCCCTTGTACTGAGGATCCTTGAGATCCTGGAATGTAGTCGGGATATCGACATCGGCCTTGTTTACGCCCACGGCCAGAACACCGTAGTAGGCACCTACCCACATGCCGTCTTTATCCTTAAGATTCTCCGGGACGGCATCCCAGTTCGACGGCTTGTATGGCTCGATGAGCTTCTGGTTAATCGCCGGAGTAGTGAACGAGTAGCCAATGTCCAAAACATCAGGCTGCGTTTCTTGGCCCCGAAGGTTCTTCACGGCCTCAAGCTCTTCAGCCGAGGACGCATCCGGTGAATCAACCTTGATCTTCACCCCGTACTTTTCTTCAAACTTTTGGAAATGTCCCTTGTAGTTTGCCCATGTCTCGGGATACGCGATGAGTCGAACCTCACCTTCTTCCTTGGCAAGTTTGATGATTTCGTCGATGTTTTCGCCGACTTTGCGGTTAGCAGAGGAAGTGGAGCCATCACTACCGCAAGCAGCAAGGGTGGTGCCTGTTACAGCAAGACCAGCGCCGAAGCCAAGTGCTTGAAGAATAGTGCGGCGGGACAATGCGTTGGACATCAGAGAATCCTTTCGAATCCAAATTGAGGAGGAGGGCTATTTTCTGGACAGTGGAAATTTTGACACCTCATTATTTCCCTTAGGTTCCGTCAAGGTTAACTCTGGTAGAAGATAATTTAATACCTTTAAGCTAGTGTTCCTGTCCTTTAAAAGACTTGCTTATGATGAATTTTCAATTAGTAAGTCCCACGAATGGCAGGAAGCAATATGTCCTTTGAACAGCAGATACGAACTGCCTCAGCGGTAATTTTTGATTTCAACGGAACTATGAGCAATGACGAGAAGGTTTTGGAAGAGTCCTATAGCATTGCTCTGAAGAGTTTGAATCTTGAACCATTGACGGAAGGCGAATACGAAGCCCTACTTGGTCTTAGCGACCTGGATATTTCACAAAACTTGTTGGCGGTTCGCCGCTCATCTCATAGCGTTGAGGATCTGCTCGACGAGCTAACCGAAGCGTACTTAATCTTAAGTCGTGGGGCAGACTTAATTGGGAGCTATACGGTAAAGCTTGTAAATGAACTGCAGAGCCAAGGCAAGAAGGTCGGAGTGGTTACCGGTACCTTCAGAAAGCTCCTCGAACCTGTTTTGAAGGAAAATGGTCTCGATAGCCTCCTTCCCTATGCCGTGACTGTCGAAGATGTCAGCAGAGGTAAGCCATCTCCCGAAGGATTTTTGAAGGGGGCTGGAACGCTGGGGGTGGTGCCAAGTGATGTGTTAGTCTTCGAGGATTCTGGGGCCGGTATAAAAGCAGCTCGTGCTGCGGGCATGAGGACAATTGCGGTAGGCCCGAGTGAAAAGGTCAAATGCTCAGCGGAGTACTCATTTGTGTCGATGGAAGAGGCGGCTCAAGCAGCCTTACGTGCCTTGTGAAGGGGCTGTAACAATTTCAACTTGCGCTAGGTCGCATCGTAGGACGTCACGTGAAAATTCGATGGCAGTGTCGTTTCGTTCGAAGGTGGTCCTTTTTACCCTAAGAATCGGTTGATTGGGACGCAATTGAAGCTTCTTCTTTTCCCACGAAGTGGGAATTTCAGGAGTAATGGTTTCTCTTTTGTGCGCAGGCCTTACGTTATAGCGCTTAGCTAGGAGCTCGTAGAGCGATCCGGTGAGGTCTTGGTCCAGCAAATCTGGTGCGATGTTAATGGGAAAGTAGGAGTCTTCAATGAGCATCGGTACTCCGCTGACCTTGCGTAGTCTTACGATTCGAAAGACTTGCGACCGTGGTTCAAGCCGTAATTCATCGGCAATTTCGTTGTGTGCAGAGACCAAGTCAGTTGCCAAAACCTGAGATTCAACAGTCCGGCCCCGATCCCTAAGTTGCGGAAGAAAGCCCTCCATCCTGTTTATCTGAACAGTTGGAGGCGTGGATTTGATGAAGGTCCCGCCGCCTCGGCCTCGTCGGCGTTCGATGAGTTCCTCTGCTCCGAGAATATCGAGGGCCCGTCGAACCGTAATTCGCGATGCTTCAAATTGTTCCGACAGTGTGCGTTCCGATGGAAGCGAGTTTCCTGGCCGCAATTCGCCGTTAGTAATCCGGGAGCGCAGTTCATCGGCAATATGGAGATAGAGATGCGTCTGGCGGTCAAGGCTGTACACAGGGGCCACTTTACCGGCTGGCTTAATCTGCAACTGAGTGAGTAGGGGCCCGGCTCTTGTAAATGTAATTCGCGGACTGCTGCCCACCATCCATCACTTTGGCTTATGCGCTGGACGCGCATGCCGTGTCAGGGCCGAAACAAGTTCAGCGAAGCAATTAATAAAAGTTTAGATAAATTGCAGGGTTGAGCTGTGGGGTTGCAATAAAACCCCCGAAAATCTGCCCCTTGGTTGACATAGCATCCAATATTTCGAAAATTATACATACTGTGGGGTCATAGAAATCGTTTATGAAAAACGATCTGACCTGGGAAAATGGGGAAAATTACCCCCGATCGGTCCACCCGATCGAATGAATAAATATACGGGCTAAAAGGTTGTGCAAAGAATTTTGTCTCTACTTCTTGGACGGTAGTGAATGAAAAGTGCAGCTAGCGCCGTATTTTGTCTGAAAATTCCGTGAGCACTCTGTAAATGTACCCGTCAAGCTGTGTTGAACCTTGGAATATAGCGATTGACTGTGTATAGACCCCTCGGTACGTTCAGCACTATCTCAGGGAGCTATCAGGCCCTGGGAGCCTGCACTAGCAAGTTAGTGTCCCTTACTTATCGTCGCTACCGACTCCACACACTTACCGGCGCGATAAGACTGACCAGGGACTGACGGAAAGAGGAAATGTGAACAAGTTCAAGAAGGCGCTCGTCGCAGCAGTTGCAACGGGCCTCGTGATCTCTGGTCCGGGCGTCGGCGCTGCCGTTGCTGAGGACACATCCAAGGGCGGCGGTACCTCGGAAACCACCACCCCGGATACCCCGGATACCCCGGATACACCGGGCACCATCGACAAAAACAAGAAGTCCACGCTGACCATCCACAAGTTCTCCAACAATGAGCCGGGCGAGAAAGGCAACGGCCTGAAGCGCGAGAACACCGAAGGTCTGGGAGCTGCACTGGAAGGCGCAAAGTTTGAGATCAAGCGCGTTCAGGGTTTTGACCTGACCACCAACAAGGGCTGGGAGGACCTGTCCAAGGTCAACACCAACGACGAGAAGATCGCCGAGCTCGGCACTGCTGCAACCTCGGTCACAACCGGTGAGACGGACGCCAACGGTGTCCTGGCATTCGAGAACCTCGAGGTCGGTGTGTACTACGTCGAGGAGACCGCTGCCCCGACCGGCCACGAGATTTCCACCAAGCCGTTCCTGGTGACCGTGCCGATGACCAACCCGGACAGCCTGAACGAGTGGAACTATGATGTCCACGTCTACCCGAAGAACAAGAAGGTTGACGAGCCGAACAAGCCGTCCAAGAAGGTCAACGACGAAAAGGCGCCGAAGGTCGGCGACACCGTTTCTTACGAGGCAACCTCCCCGGTCCAGAAGTTTGAGAACCTGACCCGTTTCAAGATCCGCGACTTCTACCCAGCAGATCGCCTCGAGCCGGACGCAATCGAGCCGGTTAAGTCCGTCACCATCACCGGTAACAAGAACGGCGTTGCGACTACTGAGACTCTGGACTTCGCCGACTACGCCGTGAACAACAGCGTTTCCGGACAGACCGATATTCTTCTCAACGCAAAGGGCATTGAGAAGGTCAACGCTTTCGACGCGGATGACGACCGCAAGGTTGTTGTCAACCTCGACTTCACCGTTATCGAGCCAGCTGAGGACGTTGATACGACCGCTCCTATCGTCAACAAGCTTGGCGTGAAGCAGACCAATAATGGCACCCCAGGCGAGGATCCGGGCGAGCCGGAGGAGCCGGGCACCCCCGGTGACACTCCCGAAGAGCCGGGTGATCCGGACGAGTGGCCGAAGTCCTACTACGGTGACGTCCAGATCAAGAAGGTCGGCGATGAGGGCAAGGCCCTAGAGAACGTTGTGTTTGACGTCTACCAGTGCAACAGCAAAGAGGATCTCTCCGCTGAGGCTCTGATCAAGGATGCTGCTCAGACCGATGCTAGCGGTGTCGCCACCATCAAGGGTCTGCGCGCTAACAACTGGGTCAACAACCAGGCATGGCCGCTGGACAACAAGGACCAGGATGGCGACCCGCGCGCTTACCTCGGCTACTGCCTTGTGGAGACCCAGACTGGCAAGGACCACGAGCTCCTGGCTGAGCCGGTCTTCTTCCAGATCGAGGCTGCCAACGACAAGGTTGAGCTCACGTCCCTTGACATCACCAACGCCCCGCACAACGGTGGCTTCAACCTGCCACTCACCGGTGGCCAGGGTGTTCTCTACCTGCTGGCCGGCGGTGTGATCCTGCTCGTGCTTTCTGGTGGTGCAACCTACGTGCTGCGTCGTCGCCAAGCATAGGCGCAGTAAAGACGCAGTAGGGCGCTGAGTTTGTAGGGAGACTCAGCGTCTTAGCTAAGGAGAGGGAGAGAATCTTATGACAGTGACCGAACAATCGGGTGCAGTGCGTACTCAGCACGAGCCTCGGAAGAATCGGCAGCTGATTAAGCTCATACCTCTCCTTTTGGCGCTTGCCGGAATTGTGCTGTTGCTCTACCCGGTGGTGGGAACGCTGCTGAAGAACCACAGCCAGACAGGTCAAGCGCAGGTCTACACCAACCAGATCACTGGTGAAGCCACGCAGGAGGAACGCGAAAAAGCAATCGCTGATGCGCATGCGTGGAACGATGAACATCAGGGCATGCCCATCTTGGACCCGTGGCTCGCACGTGTCACCAAGGACAACCCTGATTACGACACTTACCTCAAGCAATTAAATATCACTGACGCGATGGGACGTATCGTCATCCCAAGCATCAGTTCCGATCTACCGATTTATCACGGAACTCGTGAGGACACACTGACTAGGGGAATCGGCCACCTGTATGGATCCTCGCTTCCGGTCGGCGGTGAAGGAACCCACTCGATTCTCACCGGCCACACGGGGCTTCCGGGCGCCACGATGTGGGACAACCTCAAAGAACTTGTCACTGGTGACGCCGTCTATATGGACGTTGCCGGCCAGAAGATGAAGTACGAGGTATCCAACATTGATGTCGTCCTTCCGGACAAGACCTCAACGCTGGAACCCGTGGCAGGTAAGGATCAGATCACCCTCATTACGTGTACTCCGTATGGCGTCAACTCCCACCGCCTCCTCATCACGGCACAGCGCGTGCCCTTGGATGAGGACGACAACGAGGTCTTTTCACAAACCTATAGCCCGTGGCAGTGGTGGATGACGGCAGCACTGAGCATTGTCGCCGTGGTTATCCTCATCATTTTCCTGGTGTGGATGAGCGCACGAAAGAGGAGGAGAAAAAGGGGCCTAGCGGATGCCTAATATTCGATACAACGCATGGCATCTGTGTGTACTCGCGATTGTTCTTCTGGCTGGAATGATGTGCGTCGCGTTGCCCACGGCCCGGGCTGTAGGTGACGTTGCCCTTATCAACCCGAGCGCGCGTGGCTCACTGACCGTGGTCAAGTCCGCCGGTGATCCTTTCTCCCAGTACGGCAACCCACAGCGCGCAGGGCAGCCCGAGCCGGTCAAACCCATTGAAGGATTGGTCTTTAAGGCCCACAAGGTCGGCGGTATTGATCTCACCACCAATGAGGGCTGGCAGCAGGCTACTGATCTCAACATTGGTGATGTGGTTCCGGCGGGTTCCGAGCACCACCGCCTTGATGACGGCATCGAAGCTACAACGGATGCATCTGGCAGTGCTTCCTTCACGGATCTCGATCTTGGCCTGTACTATGTCACCGAGCTGCCCGGCCCGGCACAAGAGCAGGGCTTCACCACGATCGCTCCTTTCCTTGTTGCTGTTCCGTCCACGAGCGATGACGGAACCTCATGGAATTACGATGTGAGCGTCAACGCCAAGGATCAGAAGCTTGTTGGTTCTAAGGCAGCGGCGAAGAAGTGCCTGGATGTTGGAGAGGATGTTCAGTTCGGCATAAGTGGAACCCTTCCTGCTCCGACACGTGAGGGCACCATCGCACGCTATGAGATCGTTGACCCGCTCGCGCCGGAACTTGAATACGCTGGTGCGGACGAGGCTTTCCTTACCGATGTTGCGGCTGGTGACGTCACTACGCAGCTTGACGACGCCGACTTCACCACCCACATGGACGGTTCCATCGTTCGCTTTTCGCTGACTGAATCAGGCTTGGCTAAGGCTGCGACGATGCGCCAGAGCAACCCAGAGGTTCTTGTCACCTGGCGCTTTATGGTGAAGGTTAATGCGCAGCCGAAGGATGGCAAGGTTCTTAACAAGGGCTACATCCTTCCACAGGGCTTCCCTGAGTTTGACCTAGAGACCACTCCAGGTATTCCGACCAACGAGGTAACTGTTCACGTTGGCGAGTGCGGCGAGACTCCTGGAACCACCCCGACCCCGGGAACTGGAACGCCGGAGCCCACGCCGAATGACACTCCCACTCCGGGGAAGACCCCTGAGGAATTTCCGGGAAAGACTCCCGACAACACTCCGCAAGAGACTCCGGCCGACACCCCGGACTTGACTCCGGATGAGGGCACTCCGGACAGGGGATCGCGTGAGACCGAGACCTCTACAACGACGAACCGTTTCGGCATTCCGCTGATTATCCCAGTGCCGCTGGTCCCAGTTCCGGTTCCTGGCCCCGGTATCCCGGGTCACCCAGAAGAGTTCGATCCGCGTGAGCCGGTCGTCCTTGCGGGTACTCCACCGGAGGACACCGTTGTATCGGAAACTCCGAGCGACTCTTACCTGGCAATGACCGGTGCGAATGTCCTTCGTATGGCCGGTGCCGGCATTCTCCTTCTGATTGCTGGAGGCTACCTGGCTACCCGATCCACATGTGAGGGTGAGCAGTAATGATTCGACCTCAGCTTTTCACTAACCATAAAATTTCGAAAGGTGTAACCCCGGTGCGGCGTACAGGTAACTTCCTCAAACTCGCCTCGGTTGCGGCCGTTGGTGCTTTGTCCTTTGGTGTCACTCCGTTCGCGTCCGCGCAAGAAGCCGACGTTGCGACTGGCTCTCCAGTCGAGTCTGCTTCCATGCGTGAGCTTTCCGAGGACTCTACTGTGCTTGACGTTGCTCCCGTGGATGAAGCTCAGCCGGAGACTGCGAGTGCAACGGCACAGCCCACAGCTGAGCCTCAGCAATCCGACCTAACTAAGGCTTCCCCGGCGGCCACTACGGCACCTGTGACCCCGAAGGCCGCGCCCTCTTCTTCGTCAGCCGCTCCTTCGTCCAGTGCTGCTACGTCCAGCACAGCTACGTCCAGTACAGCTACGTCCAGTACAGCTACGTCCAGCACTGCTACGTCCTCGGCGGCCGCACCACAGAAGAACATCTCCCCAGTCCAAGAGGACTCTGTAAAGGTTGCCTCGTTGGGCAGCGTAATGTTCAAAGTTACGCTCAAGACTAATGAACGCACGGCCGGCGGCGACGTAGCTGTTCCGCCAATTACCCTGTCTCATGAGAACACCAATCGAGCAAAGGTTACTGCGTACCCTGCGCTGGTAAACAATGAAAAGATCGATACGGCCTTCGCCAGCGCAGAGAAGCTGAAGAAGGATTACGATCTCCTCTCCTTCGACCTGTACGAGGTTGCGACCGCGGCTGATGGGGAAGTCAGCTTCATCTACGAAGTAGCCGGCGCTACTGTCGACGAGAAAGCAGAGCAGACAGCCTGGAAGGTGGCAGGCGAGGATCAAAAGTCCGCATTCGTTCTTGGTGACGTCCTTGATACCAAGGTCCGAACCTTGGGAGTGGGAACGCGATCTGCTGCAGGAGCTACCACGTCGACGGCTCCGAAGGTATCGGAGGGCCCAGCGACGATTGCACCTAGCATCCCAGAAATCTCAAGTGCTGTGGACTTCGTCGACCGCTACCCGGGCGCTACGACGAACAACACGCGCTACTACGGTCCGCTCAACGACGTTGGCCTCGATTTTGGAACGGAATACGAGCAGAGCCCAGAGCGATGGGAGATCCAGAAAGATTCTTCCCACATGGATAGCGGCGATTGGCGTTGTGAGGGCTCGCGTTTCACGTATCCAATGCGTCACCGCAACTGGTCAACGGGACATTATCCTACAAATCCGGGTGATCGACCGATCCGCGGTCCCATTCCTCTAGGATATAACGACACGGGAAGGGAACGAGGTCAAGATAACGTTGTCTACCGCGAGAATGAGCAGGGATACTTCTACTCCCGTGACCACGTTCAGTATGCATGGAGCACGTCCACCTCGGGTATTGCTCCGGTGTACCGCGGTGAAGAGTTTGTGCTGGGCGGCGGCGACCCAGATGCCGTATGGTACGGCGGCACTTTCACAACGCCGCGAAACGGTGACATTGACTGGAATGAGAACTACCGCCAATCGGGTCGCCCGGGTTTCAAGCTGTACATCGAAGGCCAGGTGAACATCGATACCTGGGAATTCCAGCGCTTTAAGGATGGTCATTACTGGCGAGTCGCCTACTTCTCACCTAATGAGGATGTCGTCGTGGAAATCGGCTCCCGCGGCGGCAAGGGCGACTTCAATATCAATTTTTACGATTACCAGCAGATGGTAGACGCTGGTGTTCTTCGGGACAACAAGCTGGATATTCCGAAGATCGCAAGAACCGGCGGATATTCCAAATACAATGTCGGTATCCCAACGCCGAACTGGACCCGAGTGTTCCTAGGCTATGGTTCCGGCGGGCTTAATGACAAGAATGCGGATAATCTCCAGAACCTGGCTTGCGTTAACTCGTACCTTGCTGGCGAGTTCGTGCCGATTTTCGAGCTGGGGCCGCAAACACCTCCCACTGAGCCAACGCCGTCTACAGAACCCGGCAAACTAACGGTTGAAAAGTCTGTCACAACAGTTGATGGTGAAAAGACCTGGCATGAGGACAATGAGACCGGCAAGAAATACATTGACTACACGATCGACGTTAAGGCTCCGGAGGAGAAGGGCAAGTACTTCTACAAGGTAGAGGACACTCCCGATTTCGGTGCTGGATTAAAGGTTAGTGACCTGAAGATTATGGACGTGACTGGAAAGTCCTCGTCAGAGTTTGCGGTGACAGAGTCTAGGACCTCTGACGGCCAGCCGAAGTTTACAATCTCTCAGAAGGATGCAAGGACAAACGAGTACTCGGACTACCTCGAGATTGGGGAGAACCAAACTCACTCGATTGACGTCCGTGCGTACTTCGATGTGCCAGAGGACTTGTCCATAACGGACCAGAAGTGTTCTGCCGGCCACGGTCTGTACAACGAGGCGTTACTGAATGTGTATGGCTCCGACGAGAAGCCTTCTGATGATGCATGTGCAACGTACAACCAGAAGGGCAAGGATCCCGAGCCAGAGGACAACGTTACGATCACAAAGGAAGTAGTCGAGGCTTCGACGAAGCAGGCATGGGCCAAGGACAGCTCTGGCAAGTACTACATTGACTACACCTTGAAGGTCGAAACCGCGCCAGGTGCTAAGTCCCTCTACAAGATTCGTGAGACCCCGGACTTCGGTCCTAACATCAAGGTCACTGACCTTCAGATTCGGGAGGTTAAGGGCAAGCGCAAGAATGATTTCAAGATCACGCGCGCAGGAAGCACTGGTGAAGCTGTTAGCTTCGTCATTGCCCAGAAAGAAGCCCGCGAGGTGTCTTCGTTCCCGCAGTATGGCAAGAATGATTTCCTGGAAATTTGGGGTGCACCGAATCCCGCTCACATGATTACGCTTCGTGCGTACTTTGATCCCACGGCGAACAATGTGGCGACCACCGTTGGCGAGTGCGAGCCGGGGGACAGTTTGTACAACGTGGCAACGATTGCCTTGCCTGGCGGTAAGGATGGTGCTTCCGCATTCGACTGTGCCGACTTCGAAGAGGACAAGTTTGGTGGAAAGCTCGAGGTGAAGAAGACGGTCGTTCCTTTCTCAAAGGAACAGGCGTGGGGTGAGGTTGAACGCAATGGCGTGATGACCAAGTACATCGACTACACCATCGCCGTCACTGCGCCAGACAAGGAGTCTGATTACAAATACTGGTACACGGTGACCGATGAGCCGGATTTCGGTGCGGACCTCAAGGTGACAGATGTGGACCTGATTGACGTCGAGGGCAAGAAGGCAGGGGATTTCAACACCGTTGTGCGTACTTCCGGTGGGGAAGTATTGTCCGTAGTCTTCAAGAACAAAGAGACGCGTCAGAAGTCTTATGGCCCACAGATGCCGCATGAGTTCTTAGAAATCTGGCCGGGACAGACGCATACCCTCCATGTGCGTGCCTACTTCGACAAAGTGGACGAGGACAAACCCGCAACCACTGGTGACGTGTGCCAGGCCGGTGATGGCCTGTACAACATGGCAACTCTGGGTCTGCCGAATGAAACCGAAGGTCCGAGCGACGATGCCTGTGCACCGTTCGTTGATGATGAGCCTGAGGAGGAACCGGGTGTCACTGTCGGTGTGGCCAAGATGAACGAGAAGAATGAGTATCTCCCCATCGGGACCGAATATTCCTTCTCCATCTACGACAAGGACGGCACCGAGGTCAAGCTTGACCATGTTGAAGAGCACGGAGATTCCTCCACGACCTTCGAGATCAAGAAGTCGAAGGAGCAGGCACTGAAGGTGGGCGAACGTTACACGCTCGTGGAAACCAAGGCTCCAGCTGGATTTGAGCTCCTTGCAGAGGCTGTTGCGTTCACAGTGCAGCGCGCCGAGGATGGCGAGCTCGGCCTTAAGATTGAGGATGCGCACCGTCATCCGCAGGTACAAGTCCTGACTCACGGTGATAAACAGGATGAGAACTCGGTGTACTTCGCGGTGGCGGATATGCGCCAGGGTGACCTGCCGGCATCGGGTGACCGTGGAGTGTTCTGGACATTGGGTCTCGGTATTGCGGCGCTGATTGTGGCAGCGGGAGCTACTCTGCGGCGTCGAGCCTAAGTGTGACTGAACCGCAGTAACGCTAAAGGGCCTAGCTATCCACGTGATGTGGGGAAGCTAGGCCCTTTACTGTGCGAGGCGTTTAACGGCCGAAGTTCTGCACGGCGTAAAGCTTGCCGTCCGGGCTGGTGGCTACGCCGATACCGATGGACTTAGCGCGCGGGTCGAGCAGGTTCTTGCGGTGACCCGGGGAGTCCATCCACAGCTGAACAAGGCGGGCATCGGAGTAGTCGGTCCATGCCTGGAGGACGTTCTCGCCACCAGCCGGCAGGCCAGCGGGGTAGTGGGTCCAGTAGTTCGGGCGGTGGCGGATACGGCCTTCGCGGCTCAGGGTGTTGGCCCAATCCTGTGCCAGGTTGGTCAGGCTCGGGTCAACGCGCAGCGGGGCGAGACCGTTAGCCTTGCGGTGTGCATTAGTTTGATTAATGAGACCCTGGACGCTGGCAGAGGCGTTCGGAGCTGACACAACTGGGCCGGCAGCGGCCGGGGTGGTCGCGGTGGTCGGGGTGGTGAAGCCAAAGGAAGCCGGGTTGAAGGCGCCGAAGGAGCTACCAGCTTGAGCAGGGGCATTGACGGAGCCTGCGAAGAGTGCTGCGGCGGCGGCAACTGGGGCGACAATCTTCGTGGCGGTGCGTCCAAACTGGAGACGGAACATCGTGGTTCCTCTTTCTATTTCGGGCCTATGTGGCGGTGTGGTTCCCCGCGTGGTTCGCGGTTCCTTTCACTTAGAATTAAAGCTCCTGTCGCCCGCTTAAGGCTAGCTGACCAGCAGTTTTAAGCTTTATCCCTAGGTTTGCACCGCTTTGCATCCTGGTTCTAAGCTTCTGTTGGCTTTTGGGCGCTTTTTGCCTGAATTTGCATAGTTTGGCTCAGAAAGTAATGGGGCCGGGGGTGATTGGCGGGGGTGGGCACTCAGGATTGAATGTCTGCATCCTGGGGTTTTCGTTGGTGACAGGTCAACTATTGCCAAAACCTTGGGTACTTCTATAGAAAATCATGGATTGTTCCTGGGAAAGGATAATTTGCACTTATGTGAAGGGGGTTGTGGGGTAGGGAGGGCGTCGGCAAGCACGGCGCCGAAATTGGGGCCAGATAGGGATCAACGAAGCCCCGCAGTGCGCCAAGAGAACGCAGTGCGGGGCTCAGTTAGGTCAATAGGTGAGGGGTGTCTTACTTGATGTCCCCAACCACATCCGGGTTGTTGTCTAGCCACTCCTGGACGGCCTCCGGCTCCTTGCCTTCGCCGTACTCGTTGACCACGAGGTCCTCGAGGGTGCCGTACTGTTCATCGTCCAGCTTGAGGCCCTTGAGCCACTCAGCGACCTCCGGGTTGTCTTCCTCAAAGCCTTCGCGGGCCAGCCAGTGAAGGCCCTCAGTGTCACCCAAGGTGCCCTTCGGGTCCTCCAGATCCTTCACCGGGAACTTAGCGTTGGCCCAGAACGGACGCCACAGGGTGACAACGATGTCCTTCTCAGCGTCGGTCGCGGACTTCAGCTCAGAGAGCATTGCCGGGGTGGAGGAGGTGGACAGGGTATAGCCATCCAGTTCATAACCGTCAATGGTCTCCTGAGAAGCCTTGGTTAGACCGGCGCCGGGCTCGATACCGACGATCTTGCCGTCGAAGCGTTCTCCCTGGCCCTTGAGGTCCTCGATGGAGTTGACGTCATCCATGTACTCCGGAACTGCCCAGGTTAGGCGGGCGTTCTCGTAGTAGGCGCCCAAGTCCTCAATCTTGTCGGAGTACTTGTCCATGTACTGCTTGTGGGTGAACTCAGACCAGGCGGACGGGTAGATGTCGATGTCGCCGGAAGCCAGCGCCGTGTAGACCACGGCGGCGTCATTGAGCTGCTCGTGCTCGACGGTGTAGCCGGCTTCCTCCAGCTTGTTCTGCAGGAGGTACGCGGTGGAGAGGCCATCAGTCCAGGACGGGATGTAGCCCATGGTGATGGTGCCCTTGTCACCGTCCTTGCCGGAGTCGGAATCAGACGCAGAGTCCGAGGAGTCAGAGGAGCAGGCCACGAGGGACGCGCTCAGCGCAACAGCGGAGACGGTGGCCAGAATCTTACGGGAGAACATGCAAAGTCCTTTCGGAGTTGAGCAGTGAGAGGTATGAAGTTATCTGGTGTGCAGCTCTTACTTGCGCACCAAGTTCAGAATCGAGGACGGGTAGCTCTTCAGTGAGCCCAGTGCTGCGGTGAGGCGGTCCAGAAAGACCGCCAGGATGACCACGGCTAGACCAGCCTCGACGCCCTGGGCGATGTCCAACGTGGAAATGGCGGAAACCACTTCCTTGCCCAGGCCATCCGCGCCGACCATGCCGGCAATAACTGCCATGGACAGAGACAACATGATGACCTGGTTGATGCCGGCCATGATGGTCGGAACGGCCAATGGCAGCTGGATTCCCTTAAGGATCTGCCAGTTGGTGGCGCCGTAGGATTTACCAGCTTCTACGGTCTCGCTATCAACCTGACGGATTCCCAACTCAGTCATGCGCACCCCAGGAGGAAGCGCGAAGATAATGGTGGAGAAGATGCCGGGCACTACACCGATGGAGAAGAAGGTCACCGCGGGGATGAGGTACACAAAGGCCGGCATGGTCTGCATGAAGTCCATAATCGGGCGAATGATCGCGCTGGCGGTGTTGGACTTCGCTGCCCAGATGCCCAGGGGCACTGCCAGGATGGTGGCAGACAGCGTGGCGATGAGGACCAGCGACATGGTCTCCAGCATGGTGTCCCACTGGCGCATGCACATCACAAGGAGGAAGCCAAGGGCGGAGCCGATGGCGAACTTCGGCGAGCGGAAGAGCCAGCCCAGCAGCACCAGAATAACCAGCATGATGATGCCGGGGATCGACAGGAGAATCTCGGAGAAGCCGTCGATGAGGAAGCTCATGATGGCGGAGAAGGCGTCGAAAAGCACGGCGGCGTTATCGGTGAGCCAGTCGATGCCATCTGAGGCCCACTCGCCGACGGGGATGCGGGGCAATGCGGTTTGGTCCATGGCTTAGTTCTCCTCTCCTGTGGTGGCGGTGTCACTCGATGCGGCGGCCAACAAAGTCACGCGTGGGATGACACCGGTGAACTTGCCCTTGCCATCCACGACAAGCAGTGGTGTTGTGGTGTCCGCGGCGAAGCCGAAAAGTTCAGCAATGTTCTGGTTTTCGTGGACAATATGGGTGGTCGTGGAATCGAGCGGCAGTTCGCTGCTTTCGGTGCGCACGGCCTTCGCAATGTCCTCTTCCCAGACCACGCCGGCCGGGGTTCGGTCGGCATTGAGAACCACGAGCCAGGAGTTCTGGGATTCACGCAGCAACTTCTGTGCGGTGAGAGGGCCTTGATTAACACCAAGAGTGTTCTGTGGGCGTTCCACAATATTCTCGGCGTTGAGCACGCGGGAGCGGTCGACGTCTTTGACGAAGTTGGCCACGTAATTGTTAGTCGGGTTCTGCAGGATCTCTTCTGCCGTGCCGACCTGTTCCACACGTCCATCACGCATCATGGCGATGTGGTCACCAATGCGCATGGCCTCGTTGAGATCGTGGGTGATGAAGACAATGGTCTTGTTGAGGGATGCCTGCAAGTCAATGAGCTGGTCCTGCATGTCCTTGCGGATGAGCGGGTCCAGCGCGGAGAAGGCCTCATCCATGAGGAGGATGTCAGTATCCGCGGCGAGCGCACGGGCTAGGCCAACGCGCTGCTGCATACCGCCGGAGAGCTCATCCGGCATGGAATTACCCCAGCCCTCGAGTCCGACCATGGCCAAGGCTTCCTCGGCCTTGGCTTCACGCTCGTGCTTGGCGACGCCCTTAATTTCCAACCCATACGCCGCATTCTCGCCCACGGTGCGGTGGGGCAGCAGTGCAAAGGACTGGAAGACCATGGAGATTCGGTCGCGGCGCACCGCGCGCAGCTCGCTCTCCGACATTCCAGCCAAGTTCTGGTCGCCGATGTAAATTTCGCCCGAGGTGGCGTCCCACAGGCCGTTGAGCATGCGGATGAGCGTTGACTTTCCGGAGCCAGAAAGTCCCATGACGACGAAGATTTCGCCCGGCTGAACCTCGAAGCTGGCATCAATCACCGCGGCTGTGAGGCCTTGTTCACGAAGGTCCTCGCGCGTCGACCCGCTCTTGAGGGCCTCGACACCTTTCTCGGCATTTTTGCCGAAGACCTTGTACAGATTCTTGGCAGTAATCGCTGCCATCTGCCCTCCTTGCTGCGGAAACTTTGAACCTTTTAACCGTGTCATGGCCTTCAGGCGGTTTCAACCGTAAAAAGAGCTTGTTGACAGATCCCACCGTTATAGATGTGCAGGCTGTATGCCTGCACGGGGAGCGCTCCCCATGCCTTCGTGCTGGGCATACGGTCGGTGGCGAGGTGATGGGGTCTAGCACTGCACGGTCCTAGATAACGAAGCTGTAACAACTGCCTTGTGGTGCTGCCTAAGCGGTGTCAGCCCCCTAGACGTGGGTGGCTGATAGGCTCATGCGCCATGGCTCTCTTTGACGCTCCGCTGCTTCTCGACGGCGGCCTCGGCACCCACCTAGAAACCCGCGGCCACGACATATCTGGGCCCTTATGGTCAGCGCGGATTCTCCGCGAAGTGCCAGAGGAAATTCAGGCCGCGCATGCTGATTTCTTTGCTGCCGGTGCTCAGGTGGCCACGACTGCGTCCTATCAGGTGACGTTTGATGCTCTTGGCGAGGAAGCTGAAAGCCTCTTGCGCCGCAGTGTCTCCCTAGCTCGCGCTGCCGCTGGTAAACACCTCGTGGCAGCATCGATCGGACCGTATGGTGCTGGCCCCGGGGAGGGCACCGACTATGACGGTGCCTATGACCTCAGCCGCTCTGAACTGCATCGGTGGCATGCCCGCCGCGTGGCGGTGCTCGCGGATACGGATGCTGACTTTCTCTTGGCAGAAACCATCCCCAATGTCGATGAGGCTGCGGCTCTGCTTGAACTTCTTTCGGATCAACCAAAACCATTCGCGCTGAGTATTACCGGCGCTATCGCTGAGTCGCCGGCGAAGCTTGAACAGGTGCTGGAGCTGGTCAGCGCTTTCCCCCGCCTGGGCGCTCTGGGTGTGAACTGCGTGAGTGCCCCAGAAGCTCTCCGCGTTGTGGAGGCTTTGCGTAAGGGGACCGACAAACCCCTGCTGGCCTATCCCAATAGTGGGGAGACTTGGGATCATGCTGCCCGACAGTGGCGCCGCGCCGCCTCTGGTGAGCCCGGACTTATCGAGACTGTGCCGGCTCTGCGCGAAGCAGGTGTCACTCTTCTGGGCGGCTGTTGCCGGGTAGGGCCTGACCTTCTTAGCCAGCTCGCGTACGATTTTAAGAAACCGGCGAAGGAAGGACGCTGCGCAGACGCGCTGTAACAATCATTCGGATGAAGCGGGCGAATGTGCAGTACAGTGGCACACGTGAAGAAATCTCTCCTTACTGCCTGCACTGTTGCGTTAGCGCTATCGCTGTCCGCACCTGCCGCACATGCTGAACTTACCCAAACTGAGCGCGACCAGTTCCGCACCGATCCGGTGGGAGCCATCGCGTGGCAGTCCATTAAAGGATCTTCTGAAGGTCTTCGCGCCGACGGTGGATCGTTCACCGCAGCATCCTTTTTCTCCATGACGACGCCGGGGCAGAACATCGGCATGCCAGCGCTGCAGAACTGCGCGGAGCGCGTGGGCTCCTCCTCGCCGGCCGGCGGTGTGCGCTTCGTTGCTGCCGCTGTGTGCGCCACCTTCGACTCGAATTCCCGCAGTGAGGTGCAGCGCGCGAGCCTTCCTTCAATGCCGGTGCGTTAAGTTCGCGGTGAGTCAGCTACACACGTAGCTGACCTGGCTACTCCACCCCGAGGGCTGGGCCCACCGTGGCCCAGCTGATGGCTAGCTCGCGGCGAAACAGTGCCCACGTGTGCCGCCCTGCGGGGAGTTCATAATAGTCAAGGTCAACGCCAGCTTTGGTTGCTGTCTTGGCGTAAAAAGAACTGCACCAATAATCCAATCGTTCATTGAGGCCCAGTGCTGGTAGGGGCGAGTCCTCCATGTCAACGTCAAAGTCTGCTGGACCACCGCGTGAGACAATGACAAATGTTTTCCGTCCCCGCTGTTGATCGAGGTTGAGAATCGGCGAATGCTGTGCCCACGCTGGATCCCACGGCGGGCCAAAGGAGCGGGCTGGGTCAGTGCCGTAGAACGCTGCACTTGCCCATGCGAATGCCTGCGCGAGGACACCGGTGGTCGAGGGGCAGCCTGAGATGGAGCCAGCCACCTTAAAACGCGGATCAAAGGTGGCGAGTTCTAGGGCTGGGCCGCCAGAGTTGCTCACGCCCGCGATGCCGTCGCGGCCATTGCCGTGAAATTCGGCGTCGATAAGCTGCGGGAGCTCCTTGGTCAGGTAGGTAGCCCACTTGTATTTTCCGTGTGTGTCGTGAGGCTGTGCCCAATCGGACATCATCGAACCATAGGCACCGCGCGGTGACACGACATTCACGTGCTTGTCCCGGAAGAACTCGGAGGCTCCGCCGCCGTCCCACCACAGTGCATCATCGCCGCCGCCTGCACCGCCCAGCAGATAATAGGTCGGGCGGGGCTGGGTATTCTCTATTCCTCCCGGTGGAAGGATAATGTCATTGGTAATGATGCGATCCATCGCTGGTGAATAGACCTTGAGCTTCCACACATTGTCCTGAATGTGTTTCAACTCGCGCAGTTGTGCCGGGGGTGCGTCCGCCGGTGGGTGTGTGGCCTCCGGTTTCACAACCGGGGCTCCGAGTTGCTGAAGCACGTGTCCCCAGGCGGCAAAGATATTCTCGCTGAAGAGCAAGGGCGCCAGCGGGCCCGTAGCGATGGGATCGAGAACAGTAGCGTACTGATCAAAGTTGGCGACATCGCTGCTCAGCGTATCTACTGCTTGTGCGTGTGCAGGCTGGGTGTGGGCAGTAGAGAAGACTAGCCCCACTGAAAGAAGGCTGGCGAGTGCGGTACGAGAAAAATTCACTATCTTACAATATCCAACGCACGTGAGACTCTAAGCGCTCGGCCTATGTGTCGGCGTCTCTTGGTGCACGGCGATCTGCCAGCGTTGGCGAAAGGCCCGCCCAGGGCATAGCGAAATCCCCGATCGCCTTGGGCGGTCGGGGATTTGCCTACTCTCTCACTGCCGGGCTACGCGCCGGCGGGCGCTGCACTTGAAAGGGGAGGGGGTGTTCTTAGAACAGGCCCTCAGCTGCCTTGCCAAAGTCGTTGACGGTGGCCTTGCGGGAGTCAACGTTCTGGTCGTTAGCGGTGGAGGTGTCGCCCTTCAGACGGGAAATCTGGGTGACCTCGATGTAGTTCTTGATGCGGCCTTCCTTGGTGTTGCCATCGCCGAAGTCCAGGTTGGCAACGCGAGCGGAGTCGCCAGCGTTAATCGGGTTAGCCAGGGTGACCTCGAAGGAGCGGGTGGAGGTAGCCTCGTTGAAGCCCAGGTCACGGATGTGTGCACCGTTGGAGGAACGCGGGGTGATGAGGCGGTCAACGCCCTTCGGGCCCTCAGCGGTCTTCACGTCAACGCGGTACTGAACGGCCGGGAAGTCACCGTAGTAACGGTCGGTACCGACGTTCTCCAGGCGGAGAGCAACGGTGCCAGCGAAACCAGCGTGCTTTGCACCAGAGGTGGACAGAACCGGCTTGAGGTCCAGCTTCTGCTTAGCCTCGTCGGTCTTGCCGTTGTCAACGTCTTCCTGGATCTTCTTGTCGGCAGCCTCTTCCTGCTTGCCCTCTGCCTCGGAGACAACCTTCTCCTCCGGGGCAACCTCGTTCTCCTTCAGAACCTCAGCGTCAGCCTCCGGGGACTTGGACTCCTCAACAACCTTCGGGTCGTTGACATCGGTGGTGTTCTGAGCGTCCTTGTTCGGAGCGTAGGAATCAGCGATGTCGTCGTACAGCTTGACGCGAACCTCGTTCTTCATCGGCTGCATTGCAGACCAGAAGGTCGGGGTGGACCAGGTGCCGTTCGGCTTGCAGTACTGCTGGGTACCGGTCATGTTGAGAACGCGGAAGCCGTAGGTAGCCTCACCGGTGTGGTTCGGCGGAACGTCGTACGGGCCGATGGACTGGCCAGCCTCCCAGGAGAGGGAGTAGGACGCGGAAGCGCCAATCTTGGTGGCAATCTGGTGGGAAACGCCGAAGGAGCCTTCAGCGCCCTTGCCGGAGCCCTTGCCGCCCAGGTTCATGGAGGTGGTCTCGGTGCGGTCACCGTTGACGGACAGGGAGATGGACTGGGACTTGGACAGGTTCTGCTGCAGCGGAATGTCCTTCTTGGTCTGGTTGGTGGTGGAGATGGTGCCCACCGGCATGAAGTTGTCGGTCACCTTGTACACCACGGTGCGGTGGTCCTCCCACGGGTTGCAGACCGGGCGCGGGTTGAGGACGTTGGCCTTCATGTGGTCGGAGCCGTGGGTGGTGTGAACGATGGGGAGCTTGGCGTTAACAGCCGGGGTCTCCGGGTAGGACTCGGTGTGGGTTGCTGCGGAAGCAGCCGGTGCGAGCAGGGCGGTGCCTGCAATCGCAAGGCTGGCAACGAGGCCAGCGGTACGACGACGCATGGTCATGATTGTTCTCCTGAATGAAAAAGTTTGGGGCAAATTGGCGACGCACTGTGGGCGCGCTGTGGTGCGCTGTATCGCTCAGTGCGTGACGAGATTCGACAATAAGGGTCCTTTCAGTATCGCGCACCCTGAGGATTGTTAATATTTTTGTACCCCAAAGCGATTTTCGATAGGGTAACACGCAGGTGAACAATTGGCTAAGAAAATTGCCTTTACCTCGGCGTTGCTAACTAGACCGTACTCTGCGGAAACGTCTTCTTGACCATTCGGACATAAACTAAAGTTTGACCTATACCAGGGGTGAAAATAGGCCAACGGAAGGTGTCGGTTTGAGGTTTGCGTCGCTCCAAATTGCAAGCAAAATTGCAGATGTTGACGCGTCCTACTTAAAACCTGCTTAACTTCGTGGCACTAGTCTTCTTCGATTTCGGGGTCCTCAGCGCGGGCCTGTTCGAAGACTTCGGCCGCCGCGCGAAGGTTAATGGCGCCGATGACAATGCCCACCACAATGTCGGGCCAAGGGCTCGCCCACACGATCATGAGAAGACCTGCTGCAATGATGAGTACGTTCCAGCGACGTCATTGCGTGCGGCCAGCCACGCGCCGCGTGTGAGTGCACTGCCATGGCGCAGTTGCAGCAGGAGCACCGCGCATACGAAGTTAATGATCATGGCCGCGACTGCTGTACCAGACAGTGCGAGGGGCTCAGGAACGGCGCCGGTGATGATCTTCCAGATCGCCATGCCAAACGACGCCAATCCTGGAATCAGAATCAACCCTGCTAGGCCATAGCTTGCTTTCCGACGCCCCGTCGCCGACCAGTGCAATGCTGCCAGAACCAGCGCGTTGATAAGAAAGTCCTCGAGGAAGTCGGCGGCATCCGCAAAAAGAGATGCCGAGCCAATGATGGAGGCGATGATGAACTCGCCAAAGAAGCCGATGAGGTTGAGTGCGGCTACCCACGCAACAATGCGCCGGGCCCGCTGGTCCAGCGAGGAGGAAGAGAGTTCTTGAGACACGTTTCTCAAGCCTACTGCGAAGGCTTTAGACGTCGGGTCGTAGGTCCCATGGATCCGCGGCTGCAGTTGAAGGGGCAGCTCGGTTAAGGCATAGGAGTGCTAGGGCTGCGTCCTTGGGGTGGGTGACGTCGAGGCCGCTCAGGGTGGTGATGTGGTGAAGGCGGTTGATAACCGTATTGCGATGGCAGCGAAGAGATTCGGCGGTGGCCTTGATGGAGCCGGTGTTGAGATAGGCGCAGAGGGTGTCGTAAACCGGCTTGTTTTCGGAACGAAGCGTACTGATGGCATCCGTTAGCTCCGTGACGGGGCTGCCCTCAAAGTTGGCGATGGCGTCACCCGCAATGGCCCAGAAGAGATCGGGTGCCTCGGACAGGTGGGGAAGGGGGGTGGTGGCGTCGAAGAGGCGTGGGGCTTGCCGGGCGGCGGCGCGGACGCCGGCCAGACCGGTCACGGTGCGGAAGCGAATGCCAGGAAGCGCAGTCAACGCGGTGCTGTCGACAGGGGTGCGTGCGGTGGATGGCCAGAAAGCTATAAACATGCCGCGTGTGGCGTGGCCAAAAGCGATGCCAGAGGTGATGGAACTGTCGAAGAGCGTGCGCAGTTCCACGGCGGAGGTGGGGTGGGACACAATGACGTCAAAAGAGGTCTGGGGATCTACGTCAAGGGCGCGGGCAAGCTCGGCAATGCCGAGTGGGTCGAGGTTGTCCGTGGTGAGAAGACGCTCCAAATGTCGAGCGTGAATCAAGCGAACGTCATGCTGTTCGCGGGCCTCCTCCATCCGGAAGGCATCGCGCACGACGAGGTTGTACAACGTCACAACGGAATGAAGGTGGGCGACGTGCTCGATGAGCTCGTGTTCATCCGTCCCCGCGGCTCGCCGCAGGTGGGTCCACAGGACGTCGAAGTCGAGCTGGATGGCGTCGACAAGCAATGCTAACTCCACACCCTGCCGTGCGCGTCGGCGGCCCAACCCTTGTGCGTGAGTGCGCAACTCTGCCTCATCGACTGCGCCGACCAGCATGTCTGTAATTCGAGCGAAAACCTCGAAGGCGGTCAGGCGTAGCTCATCCTCGCTCACGAGTGAGTTGCCATAGCGGCCGGTGGTGGTGAATGCGGTGAGGAAGTCCTCCACCATTCGGGGGATATCGCTGTGAACCTCCGCGACAATCTCGCGCCACCGTCTTTCGTGCATGTGCACAACCTTACAGTGTCGCAATTGGGGAAATGCCTCAAACCTGCGGAATGCGTCACTGTGAACGTTACTATGTGGGGGAAACCACAAGGAGGTTCCATGATAACGCTCATTGACAACGCCCATATCCTCACCCAGGACTCTTCCCGTCCTGTGGCGAGCGCCGTGGCGTTCGCTAACGGCAGCATCCTCGCGCTGGATGATGCCGCTCGCGCTCTGCCTGCGGATGAGACCTGGGATGCTGGCGGCCGCACCCTCACCCCTGGCTTCAACGATGCTCACTCTCATACCGTCTGGTTCGGGCAAACCCTGCTGGAGGTGGACCTGTCCCAGGTAGCCACCCCTGCCGATGTCTACTCAGCCCTCGCCGCCGCCGAGACTAACCCGGATGGCTGGGTCATTGCCTCCGGATTTAGGCCTTCGGCGCTTGAAGCCCCGGTCATGATCGCGGAGCTTGACCGTGCCACACGTGGACAGCCCCTCCTCATCAAACACAATTCAGGCCATGCTTACACCGTCAATACTGCGGCTCTCCGCGCGGCGGGCATCGATCCCACCAACCCGCCGGAGATTGAGGGCGGGGAGTTTGTCCGTGATGAGGACGGCAACTGCACAGGGCTTGTGGATGAAAACGCCATGCGCGCCATCCAGAACGTCACCCTTCCCGAATCCGGAGAAGAAATTGCGCGCGCCCTAGAACTGGCCACGCGGAACTACCTCGAACGTGGCTTGACGTCTGTCACGGATGCTGGTGTGGCGGGTGGTTGGATTGGCCATAGCCCACGTGAAATCGCGGCGTATCAAAAGGCCACGCTGCACACCCGCATGCAGATCATGGTGACCATGGATGTGCTCCACGAGATTGATGGCCATGAGTCCGATGGTCCCGGGTGGGGCCTCGATGGTGGTCTGCGTACAGGCTTCGGTGATGAATGGCTGCAGATTGGTCCCGTCAAGATGTTTAGTGACGGCTCTATCCTCGGAACCACTGCGGCGTTAACGGAGGAATACGCCTGCTGCTCGCACCACGGCTATTTCCAAGGTGATCCGGGGCAGATGCGCGAGCGCGCGCTCAACGCCGCTGCCTCTGGATGGTCACTGGCCATCCACGCTATTGGTGATGCGGCCGTGGACTTTGCGATTGAGACGCTGGAGGAGGCCGTCGATAAGCATGGCGTGCCCGCCATGCCGCACCGCATTGAACATGGCGGCATTGTGCGGCCGGACCAGATCGAGCGGCTGCGCGGTAAGCCCATCGTGGTTGTGCCGCAGCCTTTATTTATTAAGACCTTCGGTGATGCAATGGCAGACGCCCTCGGCCCCGAGCGAGCCGCATGGAGTTATCCGGGCAAGCGACTTCTTGACTCCGGTCTCATCCTCCCAGGCAGCTCCGACCAACCTGTCGCGCCGGGCGTGCCGCTGGACGTCATGCAGGCAGCCATTGAAAGGCGCACGGAAACAGGGCGTGACTATGGTCCGGCCGATCGGCTTACACCGGAGGAAGCACTGTATGCCTACACGGCCGGCTCGGCAGCGGCAACGGGGTGGGCGGGCCGTAAAGGCCAAGTCATTCCGGGGCAGCTGGCGGATTTCGTGCTGCTGTCTGCAGATCCCCTGACTACTGATCTATCCACCATTTCCGTGGCTGCCACCATTGTCGGCGGCGAACTGCGCTACGGACGCTTCTAAGGAGTGCTAATGCGAGAAACCACTGATGAGCAATTTCTGGCCGATTTTCAGGCGATGTCCGCCAACGGTGCCACCCCAGGTGGGGGCGTAGAGCGCCAAGCCGCAAGTGAGGGCGACAACCTTAATCGTACGTGGTGCCATGAGGTGCTTGAGTCCCTCGGCGCGCGCGTCATCTACGACGAGATTGGCAACCAGTACGGACTTTTTGAGCTTAATCCGGGTGCTGATTACGTGGGCCTGGGCTCGCACCTGGATTCTCAGCCGCTGGCCGGACGCTTCGATGGCGCGTATGGCGTGCTTGCCGCAGCGCATGCAGCGGGGCGTGTGGCACAGTCAGGAGCAGATGCGCGCTACAACCTTGCGGTTATCAACTGGTTTAACGAGGAAGGTTCGCGTTTTGCTCCGTCGATGATGGGCAGTTCGGTGTTCACGGGTACGCTCGCGCTTACCGACGCCCACTCCGTCACCGACCTAGCCGGTGTCACCGTCGCGCAAGCTCAAGAGGCTGCAGGTTGGTCGCCGCGCGGTGAAGCGCCCACGTTGGCCTCGTACGCGGAGATCCATGTGGAACAAGGTAAGCAGCTTGAAGATGCCGGCAACACGATAGGCCTGGTTACGGCTACCTGGGGTGCGAAGAAGTTCCAAGCGGTTGTGTCTGGTGAGCAGGGCCATACCGGGTCCACTCTCATGGCGGACCGAAAAGATGCGCTCTTCGGCGCCTCCCTCATCATCGCCGAGGTTGAGCGTCTCACTCACGAATTTGAGGTAGGGCAGCTGCAGGCCTCGGTGTCACAACTGACCCTAGAGCCGAACTCTCCTGTGACGATTGCTCGTGAAGTTCGGTTTAATGTGGACGTGCGCTCGCCATCCACGGAAGTGCTGGACAAAGCCCAGAAGCGATTGCAGGAGATCATCGTTGCTGCGGAAGAAGAGTCACGCACCTCCGTCGATCTGACTCCGACGCATGAGTGGGCCCTGAATCCCTACCCGGCTGCGGGCGTGGCGCTTGCCCGTGAGGTTGTGGAGGAATTGGGCTACCCACACCAGGAGATCTACACAGTGGCCGGCCACGATTCGACGAACCTCAAGGAAATCGTCCCGACGGTGATGCTTTTTATTCCGTCTGTCGATGGTATCTCTCATAATGAGAAGGAATTCACCACCGAGGCTGATTGCTTGGCTGGTCTTGACGTGTTCACGCACGTGGCCCAGCGCCTCGTTACTACTGGCTGCGGGGAGAACTAGCACACTCACTGGTGCTAATCGTCGTCACTCCAGTGCTCATAGCCAAAAGCGGAGAGCGCAATCTCGAAACCGCGCTTCATCGCCTCCAGATCCTCCTCGCTGACCTCGTAGGTGCGCAGTCGCGCCGGGCCAGTCAGCGGTACATTCAGGAGGAAGCGGCGGCCGGTTTCGGTGATGTCACACAGACGGCGGCGAAGGTCTGCGGGGTCATCGACAATCGAAATGAGCTCATCACGCACCAAGCGTTTCACCGCCTGGCCAATGGTGGCCGGCTGCCATCCTAGTTCCTTGCGTAACTGCAGGATAGGGATGGGGCCATTCCTGTCGATGAGGCGCAAAAGCGAAAGATGGGAACCGGAAATGCGGTATTCGCGGCGTACTTCTGTGTCGAAACGCGCGCGGGCCCGCTCAAGTCGGCGCCACTCGGAGATGGTCTCCGAAACTTTTTCGTTGTCTGTCACGCTTTACAGATTAGAAGCGGGTGTCCCGTGGGTGCAACCAATTTCACTAATATATGCACGGGGAAATATGCGATGCGGTAAAGGGCGGCGAGTGGCTGTTGAGGGTGGGGGATAGGCAAAACTTCAGCGCCCGGGCCGCACGAATACGGGGCCTCAGGCGCTGAAGCTTCTCTATCTCTCTGTGTGCGTTCTCTCCAACGCACGACACTAAGTATGCAACTTTTCTGTTGAGAATGCTCATTCGGGAGGTTATGAATAAATTGGAGTTGGCTGAATTTTACCTGGGTACGCAAGATTTTGCTGGTTATGGCCACCTGGTGTGCGTTGGTGGTTGCTGGAGAGCTTCCACGGGGTTAACAGCGGGGGTAAGGCTCACCTGATCCTGGGGTGAGGTGGTGCCTCGCGTGGAGGTGTGGAACCTCTGGGTAGAAAACGCCAACGAGCCCCCAGGGAATAGGGGACTCGTTGGCGTCTCTATCAAGTCCCTCCGTGTATCGGCTAGGGGCCGCCCTCCGGAGGGTGAGGGGTTCTCTCTCTCGCATGCGCTCTCTCAAACGCACAACAATGAGTATGGTGTCCTGCGCTGGCACCGCCATGAACTCAAGCTGGCAATCGCCTGCAAGTCTTGTCTAGTCGAACCGCGCCGGGCGCTTTTCAAGGAAGGCCATGATGCCTTCCTTGTGGCCCGCAGAGGCCATCTGGGCGTACTGCGTGGGTTCTTCCCACTGCAGCTGTTCGTCTAGCTGGCGCACTGTGGTGCGGTTGATGGCCTCCTTGGCCTTGGCCAGGGCATCACGGGGTGCGATGTGCAGGCGCTCGGCTACCTTGAGTGCGGTCTCTAGGGCTTGGCCCTGGGGTGCGCGCTTGGCGACGATCCCCGCCTCAGCTGCTTCCTCGACCCCTAGCTTGTCCTGGAGGAGCGACAGGGCTAGGGCACGGTGACGGCCGAGCGAAGCGAGGGCGGTAAGGCTCACGCCGCCATCAGGGATGAGGCCAATCTTGCCAAAGGGGAGGGTGAAGTAGGATTCCTCGCCACCTACGATGAGGTCGCAGGCAAACGCCAATGACGCGCCCGCGCCGGCGGCTGCGCCTTCAACAGCGGCGATGACGGGAATCTCAGCCGCGTGAATCTCGGTGATGAGCGCGTTGAGCTGGGGGAGCATTGTTGACTCGGCGGGGTTCGGGGTTTCGCCTGACTGCTGGGCCGCGGCGGCGGCCTGAGCTGCTGCCACAATGTCTGCACCGGCGCAGAATGCGGTCTCGTCACCAGTGATGATGAGGGCGCGAAGGGAGGGATCCGAGGAGGCTTCGGCAAGCGCGGCGGAGAGGGCCACGCAGTGCTCCTTCGCAATGGCGTTACGACGAGAAGAATTGTTGATCTGGGCGATGAGAACGCTGCCTTCGCGGCGCGTCAGAATGGCGTCGGTCATGATTTAGTCCTTAACAAGTTCGGTGAGGGAGGAGATGATTCGTGCTGCATCGGCGCTAATGCGGGAGACGATCTCAGAACAGGGTGCGACATCGTGAATCAGACCTTGCGAGGTGCCACAGGTCCACACGCCCGCGTCGAGGTCACCGGTCTCATACACAGCGCGTCCACGCTTGCCGGCTACGAGATGGCGGATATCACCGAACTCGGCGCCCTGGGCTAAGCGTTCTGCCACTTCATCACTCACTGCATTCTTGGCGACGCGCGTCGAGTTGCGCAGCTCGCGCAGGATGAGCTGGGTATCGAGCTCGGAGCGCTCCACGATGGCCTGCTTGACGTTCTCATGCACAGGCGCCTCTGTAGAGGCGACAAAACGGGTTCCCATGTTGATTCCCTCTGCACCAAGGGCGAGGGCTGCTGCCAGACCGCGGCCATCGGCGAAGCCGCCCGAGGCAATGATGGGGATGTCCACCTGGTCCTTGGCGGCTGGGATCAGCACGAGGCCGGGGATGTCATCCTCGCCGGGGTGGCCGGCACACTCGAAGCCGTCAATGCTGACGATGTCCACTCCGACTTTTTGGGCACTGAGCGCGTGGCGCACCGAGGTGCACTTGTGAATGACAGTTACACCAGCGTCCTTGAAAGCTGGCATGTGGTCCTTGGGGTTGTTGCCAGCGGTCTCTGCAATCTTCACGCCCTCTTCGATGATGACGTCGCGGTACTCCGCGTAGGGCGGTGGGGTAATGGCTGGCAACATGGTGAGGTTGACGCCGAAGGGCTTGTCGGTGAGTTCGCGGGCGCGGCGAATCTCGGCGCGCAAATCCTCTGGGGTGGGCTGGGTCAGGGCGGTAATCACGCCGAGGCCGCCGGCGTTGGAGACGGCTGCGGCGAGTTCGGCACGGCCGACCCACTGCATGCCGCCTTGGACGATGGGGTGTTCGATGCCGAGCATCTCGGTTACGCGGGTGGAAATCATGGTTGTTCTCCTTCTATGGGGTGAATGGTTATTCGGAATAATGAGCGCGCATGCGCTCTTTAAGGTCCTCGGGGAGGGGGATGGGGCGGCGCTGTGAGACGTCGATAAGCACCAGCGTCGCCGTAGCAAACACGCACGCCGTACCGTCCTGGATGAGCTCGTGGGAGACCTGGTAGGAGGTATTTCCGATGCGAGAAACCCACACGCGGGCCTCAATGGAATCGGTATAGGTGAGCTCGGTGTCATAGACCACTTCGAGAGAACGCACCACGTGAGCGTAGGTATCCGTGGAGAAAGGCCCAGTGAGATCTGTGGCAGCGCGCACGCGGGCCTCCTCGATAAGAGTGACCATGGTGGCGTTGTTGACGTGAGCATTCGCATCCTGGTCGGACCATCTCAACGCGAGGGTTACCGGGATGGCGTTGTCGGGGGCGCGCATTGTTCCTCCTTTGACATGCGGGCAGAGTGTTTCATATCACTATACATACGAATTGTGGTTCGTACCGCGAATCTGGAGCAGGGTGCCGCGATATCCACTTCTTTGAGAGTTGACTGGTGGTTTGCCCTCTAAGAGGGGCCCGTGGAATCGAGGTTGCTCTGGTTTGGACCCTTACCTGGGATGAGAGACCAACTGTGTGCTCAAGAACAGAGAAAGATGGTCCCTTCACTCTGATGCGGGACCAAAGTAAAGGGACCATCTAAAAGATGAGGCGCGTGCCGACGGGGGAGCGCGGTGGCCGGGAGAGAAATATTTCCTAGTCGCTCGAGCTCTTCGGCTTCGGGGTATTCGGATTGATCGGGCGGCCGTCTGCATCGAGGTCATTGAGTTCGGCGAGCTCGGTGAAATCGGCCTGAGCGTCAGCGAAGCCTTCCTTGGGATCGATCTCATCGAAGTTGCGGATGGTGCCATCGCGCTCGTCCTTGAACAGGTCCTTGCCATAAATAACGAGGACCATGATGATGCCCGCAGCAAAGCCCCATGCTGCGCCTTGTGTAGCCAGTACACCGGCGGTAACACCCGCGATTCCGAGGTCTTTCTGATTCTTGGCTTCCATAATGCCGACGCGGACCGAGACGAAGCCTTGAATGATAAGGGTCAGTGCCAGTCCAACGGGAAGAATGGGCTCGACGAAGGAAGTGATTGGCAGCAGGATAAGGCCGACGTTGGTGCCCCAGCGGAAGGAGCCGGCACCGCCGAAGATGGTCCGCATGGCGCGTTTGCCCTGCTTGTAGCGCTCCACGATGACGACGTGCATCGCGGCCCATAGAGGCCCGCACATAGCAATATCGGGGCCGATGATGGACATCAGCATGTTGCGTCCGCCGAAGAGCAAGTGGGCACGGGACGGGCTGTACACCACGGCTTCGTCGGTGCGCACGTGGTCGGCTTCCTTAAGCACGGCGTTGGCCTGCAAGACGTCACCGAAGACGACGATGTAGGCGGCCAGCACCGTGGGGATGGCGGTGAGGAACATGTGGGCCGGGGGCAGACCCACACCGAAGACGGTGTACTCAGACCACAGGGTCATGAAATCCGGCTTAGAGAAACCCCACTGGACATCCGGCCAAGGAGCCTCGCCCGCAAGAGGCGCGACGAAGACGGCGATGAGGATGGCGGGCAAGATGCCAAGGGAAGCAAGGAAGCGCCACCCGGCAGCCTTTTGGCGCAGGGATTGGAATCCACGCGAATACATGAGGAAGAAAGCCACGGCCACCGCGATGGTGATGGTGATGGGGAAGGAGTGGAAACGTCCGTCTTCTTGGAACACTGAAATGATGGCGGCGATACCGGCGCCGAGAACGATTCCCGCGCGCAGGCCTGACGGAATTAGGCGAACGACTTTCGATGCTAATCCCGTTGCACCTAGCGTTAAAGAGAATATGCCCAGCATGAGCTGGAAACTGATAAGCGCCCAGACGCGCTGCTCGCCCTCCGGGAAGGTTTGGATGTAAACGGTTAGCAGCGGAATAGCTGGGGTAATCCAGCCCGGAACAACCGGGTCTCCCAGGAGGTGGTGGGTCAGATAGAGAAGGCCGTTGAGCATGACGACAGCCAAGGCGGCCTCATAGGGCATACCCAGGGCTTCGGTCATCAAAGGAATAGCGCCCAAGTCGACCACACACATGAAGAGGCCTTGGGCGAAGTCCGGCCATTCCATGCGGTAGTGCACGAAGGGGAGGCGAACATCAAAGGGCCCCATCTTCCAGTGGGGTGATGCTTGACCGATGCCCTGCTCTTCGGGTTCGGTGGCTGCGTTGGGTTCGGCCATTGTGGCCTCCTTTCAAAGGTTTTAAGCCCCGCGTGCAGTGGCGCGGGGCTGTGTAGGAGTGGCTGGTGTTTAGTCGAACTCGATGATTTGGCGCAGAGCCACACCGTCGGACAGACGGTCCATGGCGGTGTTGATGTCCTCGAGCTTGATGTGATCCGAGATGAGAGCCTCAGCATTGAGCTTGCCCTCACGCCACAGCTGCTCGTACTTCGGGATGTCCTTCGCGGGAACCGAGGAACCCAAGTAGCAACCGTGGACGCGGCGTGCCTCAGCGGTCATCACGAGCGGGTCGATGGTGATGGTGGAACCCGGGGCCGGCAGGCCGACGGTGACGGTTAGGCCGCCGGGGGCGGTGACCTTGTAGGCGGTTTCCAGGGCCTTCGGGTGGCCGGCGGCCTCCACGACTGCGGTGAACTTCTTGCCGGACTCTTCAGCCTCCTGCGGAGTCATGGCAGAAGTAGCGCCGATTTCAATGGCCTTCTCGCACTTGTCCTTCTGCATATCGATACCGACGATTTCCTTTACACCGAGAGCAGCGGCAGTGATGACGGCGGCCATGCCGACGCCACCAAGGCCGACAACGGCGATGCTGTCCTCTGGCTGCGGGTCGATTTCGTTGAGGATGGCGCCGCCGCCGGTGAGGATGGCGCAGCCGAGGATGGCTGCAATATCGGCCGGAACATCGGCACCCACCGGGACGACAGATAGCTCGGACACTACGGCGTGGGTGGCGAAGCCGGATACACCGAGGTGGTGCTGAATGGTTTCGCCATCGCGGGTGAGGTGGCGGGTTCCGCGGATGAGGGTGCCCTCGTTGTTGGTCTTGGAGCCGACTTCACACGGCATCTTGCCGTCCGTCTTGCAGCCGGCGCACTCGCCGCAGCGAGGGAGGAAGGTCATGACGACATGGTCGCCAACCTTGACGTTGGTGACGCCTGGGCCGATTTCCTCGACCACGCCGGCGGACTCGTGGCCCAAAAGCATGGGAAGTGGGCGTGGACGGTTGTTGTTGACCACGGAAAGATCCGAGTGGCACAGGCCAGCTGCGGTGATCTTGACCAGGATTTCGCCCTCGCCCGGCCCTGTGAGCTCGAGCTCGCTTACGGTGATGGGCTTGGAATCGGCGTACGGGCGCTCGTCGCCAGAGCGCTCGAGAACGGCGCCGCGAATGGTGAGAGTGTCAGACATGGTTACCTCCAGACGTGGGATGAGCTGATGCATCGAAATCTACGTCAGCAGCGCGCCGGGAGGGACGGAATAAGGTGTGGATAAATACACCTAAACGATGGTTCGGTGTGGGTTTATCTACCTTCGGATGGTGTGGGCGCGCAGGGCGAGGAAGACGTCGAGTCCGCGCTGACCAGTGCTCCAGTCCTTACCCATGAGTGCCACAATGCGGTCGAGCCGCTGGCGCACCGTATTGGGGTGAATGAACATTGCTCGCGCGGTCTGGGGAATGCTGTGACCGGATAAAAGATACTGATGAGCCGTGGCTACGAGTTCGGTGGAATTCTCTTCGTCATAGCGCACCAGTGGGGCAATGGTGCGTGTAGACAGCAGCTCCAAGGCATGGGGGTCCGCCCCCATGATGAGGCCCACTGTGCCGAGCGTGTCCTCCGTGACCAGCTGACCGTGCAGGCCCAGCGCAATGGCGGAGTCGAGATAGGCCATGGCGGAATCGTGTGCGCTGCGCGCGGAGGCCACACCGCTAAAGCCGATGGCGGACACAGCCAATTCTGGATGAGCAGCGAGCAAGGGAGCGAGGGCCTTCCTCACATCCCTCTCCGGTTGGTAGAGCACACACACGTGTTGGTCGTGGTGCGTTATTGCCGCGCGCCCAGGCAAGAGTTTCTCCAGCTGCGGACGGGTCGGCAAGTCCTTGTCGGAGCTCATGCCCAAGAAATACAACTGTGCGGAGGACGTCAGGCTAATACCGGTGAGATGGCGCAGGCGAGCGATTTCTTCGCGTCCGGCGTTGCCCAGAGCGACGGCGTAAACGAGGTCATCGACTTTGCGCGCTGTGGCGTCGACAAGCGCCTCAGCAAAAAGCGCAATCGAGGTAAACGCTGCGGAGGCGTGGCTGATAACGCGCAGCTCGGTATCGCTGAGCTCCTTGTCCACGCCAATGGTTCCCAGCACACGGCCATTAAACTCGACTGGGAACGTACTATGCGGTCCTTCGATGGGGGAGTCCTCAGTCGTCCAAAGACTCACGGGAGCATCAAGACTCGTGGCCAAAACGCGCTCGAGTTCCTCGAAGCTGGCGTTGGTCATAAGGACGTGCAACAGCTGCGTATCGACGTCATTGAGCCACTGCAGTTCCTTCACGTGGCGGCTCAACGCGATTTGGGAGCGAGTGAGCTCTTCGACGGATTCGCCCTGGCTCTCGATGACCTGGGCATTTTCAAGTGCTACCGAGGTGATGGAGCCGAGCACCTCTAATGCCGCGATTTCCTCGTGTGTGTAGTGGCGTGGGTGGCGGTCCCCCACGAGCAGCGCGCCGATCGTCTTGCCGCCGATGCGAATTGGGGCGCCGAGGATGCCGCGAATACCTTCGGCTTGAACTGCATGGTCAACATAATCAACGTGCGTGACATCAGGATCCGCGGAGTGGTCAAAGGTCCACGCCGGACGATTCGTCGCCGCCACGATACCAAGGATGCCGGAGCCCATGGGCATATTGATGGTGCGAAACTCCTCGGTCACCACACCACTGGTGGCCAGCACATTGGTGAAACCGGAATCCTCATCGTTGAGGCTTAGATAGCCCACATCCGTACCGATGGTGGAGCGCGCGTGCCGCACGATAGCCTGCAGAATATCGGTGGATTCGCGGCCGGCATTGAGCATCTGGGAGACATCGAGAAGCTTCGTCGACATCACCCGCCACGTGTGGTTGGCGCGCATGGTCTCTTCTACAGCCCGCAGCGCGCTAAGCTCCTCGGCCGCCAGTTGCTCGCGCAGCTCGTCGGGGACACGGGTGCCAGTGCTTAGGTGGTTCAGAATCTCGCCAAACTCGCTCATGATTACATGCAGTGTAGCCGGGATTGGCGCCACTATGCTTATCTATTCGCGCAGCTTAGCCCGCAACATCTTGCCAGTTGCAGTCTTGGGGACCTCGTCGATGAATCTCACTGACCTTGGATACTTGTAGGCAGCCATATTCTCCTTTGCCCAAGAAATAATCTCTTCTTCAGAGGCCACTCCCTTGTATTCGGGGCGCAGTACGATGAAAGCTCTGACGGATTCTCCTCGTCGGTCGTCCTGGTAGCCAACAGCCACGGCCTGCTGGACTGCTGGGTGGTCCTGGAGATACTTCTCCACTTCTTCTGGGAAGACCGAATAACCATTGGATTTTATCATCTCTTTGAAGCGGCCTTCGAAGAAGAGGTAGCCGTTCTCGTCCAAATATCCCATGTCACCTGAGAAATACCGCCCACCGATCTTCGCAGCTTCGGTGGCTTCTGGTTTGCCCTTATAGCCGAGGAAGACCGCCGGGCTTTCTACACTGATTTCTCCTAATTCGCCGGGGCCGAGCTCACGGCTACGGTCGTCAGGATCAGTGATCTTGATATCGGTTTGGAAAGTAGGCCGTCCAGTGCTTCCCCACACGATCTGTCCGGGAGGGGTCATTGTATCCGCGGTATGAGTCTCGCTCATTCCGTAGGCAAACTCAAAGAAGTCCTGGCCTGTATGTTCTTTCCACTGATTGGACAGTGATTCCGTGATTTGTGAGCCAAAGCTGGTGCCCATGCAGACACGCAGTTTGTCCATATGAGATGCGCGACCCGTAGCTAGGATTTCAGAGTTCATCGGAGGCGTTGTGTATGAGACCGTCATCCCGTACTTGGAGGCCATAGTGACGAAGTCCTCACCATCGAAGCGCGCTTGAAGAATCATCGAAGCGCCCGCGACGAAGACAGCAGACATCCCAACGATTTTTCCAGCTACATGGAAAATCGGCATTGAGGCAGAAACCTTGTCAGACGGCGTATATCCGAAGTTGGCTGCAACGCAGTTCGCTTTGAAAGTGCAGTTTGTGTAAGACAGCATCGCGCCTTTGGGCAAGCCGCTAGTGCCGGACGTGTAGATGATTAGCGCGCAGTCTTCATCCAGATTGATTTCTGGGCTCATGAAAGATTCAACTTCGTCCACAAGCTCGCTCTGTGTTGTCGCCTTTTCCCAAGAAATATGGTCGAGAGCAGTCGTGCGCCGGTCCGGCATACTGAAGTTGAATTCCTTTGAATGCTTTTCGCGGTCTAGCGCATCGTCGAAAGAAGTAACAATCAAAGTATGGATCGAAGTGTCGTCTGCCTTTTCGTATTCGACGAGCAGTTCTTCGCTGGCGATGAGTGCAACTGCTTCCAAGTCATTGAGCTGATATGATAGTTCCTTTGCTTTGAGCATGGGGTTGCAGGGGCTGACAACCGCTCCTAGCTTCTGAACAGCAATATATGAAATTACAAACTGGGGGCAGTTTTGCATGTACAGCGCGACTACGTCTCCAGTCCTGATCCCCTCGTGGGCCAAGTTGGTTGCTAGCGCTGATGCTTTTTGCTCAAGCCATCCATAAGTGAATTCAGAACCGTAAAAATAGATTGCGGTCTTCTCTGGGGTATTTTCGGCATGCTCCGAAAAATACTGAGCCAAAGTTTGTGGCTTGAAGAAGGTGAGGCCTTCATCCGGAACGTATGTGGTCAATGACTTGGTCATGGCAATCCTTTCTTGTTTAGCGGCCGGTGAAGCAGGGGTCCCGTTTTTCTCGGAACGCAGCACGCCCCTCGATGTGGTCTTCCGTCAACGTTGACGAGACTGTGGAGTGGGCCTGCATGAGCCACGCTGCACTTTCATCGAGATGCTGTGTTGCGCCCATGGTTTTCTTCATAAGTGAGATGGACTTTGTTGGCAGTGACGATAGCTGCTTAGCAAGAGACCTTCCTTCAGTATCCAAGTCTTCGGGCTCGCAGACTTTTGATAAGAGTCCAAAGTTTGAGAGTTCAGACACCGGTACAAATTCACCGGTCAGTAGGAGCCTGTTCGCGAAAAGTCGGTTTGTTAGCCGTGGGAGCAAGGTTGTTCCTGACGAGAAACCGCGGAGCACAAATGGGAGTCCGATCTTGGTGTTCGAAGATGCGATGATGAAGTCAGAGGCAAGCGCCAACTCTAGCCCGGCTCCCATTGCGAATTTGTGTAGTACCGCAACAACCGGTTTCGGGCATTCACGAATCACATCACAGACTCTTGGGTAACCATCCAAGAATTCTCGGATCTTGTCTTCTGGTACGGGGCAGTTGTCTGTGCCCATATCGATGAGGTCGTCACCGGCGCAGAACGCTTTACCGTTCCCACGTAGAATAATTGCTCGAACGTCAGGATTATCGCCAAGTTCCGCGAACGCAATCTCGAGGCCACGAAGCATTTCAAATGTCAGAGCGTTGAGGGATTCAGGTCGGTTGAGCGTTATTGAAGCAATAGAACCCTCAGTTTCAACCACCACGCTATCGGTGAAAGACTTAAGCATCGCTGGCTCCTTGTTGATTAGATTCGTTGGGCTCCGCGCTAAGGTGCGCGGACAGTTTTTCCCGAACCGGCTCGGGTACTTCCTCCGGTCTTCTGGTGCGCGGGTCAACGTTTACATAGGTCACCTCAGATACAACGCACAGTTCACCTTCTTGGTAGAGCTCCTCATGAAGGGTCACTGAAGTTCTGCCAAGACGGGAAATCGACGTGTGGATTGCGACTTCCGGTACCCAGTTCACTTCTTTTAAGAAGTTCAATTCGTAGCGAACAACGAGAAGCGTCCAGGGTTCTGTCGCAAGATCAGGGTCAAACTCGGCGAAGAAATCTCTGCGAGCAGCTTCGAACCAGGCAGGAAACTTCGTATTGTTTATGTGTCCAACCGCGTCAGTTTCGTTGAAGCGCGGTGTGATAGTCGTCTTATACATTGTTTCCCCCTTTTGAGACTGATCCAGAATTCGACGTTTCGAAGGAGTTCTCCTTGGCACCAGCGTAGGGCTGTGTTCCATTCAGCTCTGCCATGGCGATGCGATTAAACTCCTCCGCTTCAGCGTCAGTTACCTCACGGCTGTGAGCGATTGTGATGCGTCGAATTTGCTCGGGAGTCGCAGGCTTGAAGATATAGGCGCTAATGATGCAAGCAACAGCGGACAAAGGCAGGGCGAAGGCAATCTCGGATAGCGGTGGAAGGTCGAATCCAAAGAGAAGTACAAGGTATGCGATGCCACCGATGCTGGCACCTACGAAAGCGGCACTACCGCTAATCCTGCGCCACCAAATTCCGAGAAGCGTCGGGAAGAAGAGGGAGGAAGCGAGGAGGCCCATCGCTGCGGAGTACAAAAGGGTAAGGAATTGTGGTGGATTCAGCGAAAGCACTAGCGTGAGCGCACCGAATCCTAGAATTCCGAACTTGGTAATCTTGCGCTTCGTTGCATCGGACGTACTTGGCTTAAGCTGACCGATCAGGTCGTAGGACAGAGCTGCTGCCAAGGCGAGGAGCATTGCCGACACAGAAGACATGACAGCGGCAAAAATTCCTGCGAATGCGAGACCTCGAAGCCAATTAGGTACCGCTTGGTCCAGGAAGAGAAGGAAAGCGCCGTCGCTTTGCTCAATATCCTGCCCACCAGTGAGGATGATGGTTCCTGCGATGACGAATACACACGTGGCAATAGACGTAATGACGTACAGCCCCAGCCCCAGGGCCAAAGATGCGCGACCTGTTCGCTCGTTCTTCGCAGCGAAAATACGCATCACAGTGTGAGGGAGAACCGCATTACAAGTTGCCCAAATCAAGAAGGCACCGATATATGCAATTGGAGGATAGGTTTCAGCGCCTGTCCACTCAGGGCGAAGGCCTTGGGCTACCTCATAGACTGAAAATCCGCCGTTTGAGTTAACTGCAATGAACCCAGTTGCAACAACCACGCCGATCATCATGACTCCTTGAAGGAAATCAGTCAGCGTGACAGCTTTCATACCTCCGGCAAATGTGTAGAACACGTAGACAGCACCGATAAGGACAACAGACCAGGTATACGGGATGCCGAAAATTTGTTCCCCAATCAAGCCACCAATCTTCATCTGCGCGACGATGTATGCAGTCAACGTTCCGATGAGAACAATTGGTACTACTAAGTTCATCGCGCGGTGATTGTACCGAGCCTTAATGAGTTCAGGAACAGTAGCTACGTTCATATTACGGAGGACTTTTGCGAGGAAGAACGTTGTAATAAGGTAACCCAACGCGACGCCACCGTTATAGGCAGTGATGTATCCCCAGCCCGCCGAATAAGAAAGGCCGATGTTTCCGAGCATAGTTCCGCCGGTGGCGAAAGCAGCGAAGATTGCGAAACCATTGATCCAAAGGCCAACACCGCCGCCTCCCGTTAGGAACGACTTTGCGGAAGAGTCTTCGGTTTGGCGGTGGGCATAAATACCGATACCGACCGTGATGGCCATGTAAAGAATAAGTATGGCCAGGGGCAAGATATTCTCTTTAGGCATTGTTAACACCTCCATCGTCATTCTTGTTGACGACAAGATCGACAAGCAGAATGATGAGACTCAAAACCATAATGGCCACGAGTACGAAGTTGACTAGAGTCGTGCCACTGATCATGGTGTTAAAACTCATCGGCAGGAAGGCGAAGACAGAAAGCGCGATGATGAAAACTGTCGAACCAAGATGAAACTTCGATGGCTTAAAGAAGCCAAGGTCATTGGTGTTCGGACTATTTTGTTGAGACATGTGATTCTTCCTTTTTGGTTGAGATAGAGACAGAACTGTTGAAATTGGGGGTTCGCTTATCGAGGAATGCCGACAGTCCTTCAGACCGGTCAATGTGACTGAAGGCCATTCCTTGTGAAAGCTGTTCCTGTTGGTGCCCGCCTAGGGCACCTGTTTTGATGGATTCCCGCGCAACACGTTGAGCTAGCGGTCCGTTTTCATTAAGCACGTGGCAGATCTCCATCGCTGTGGCGACCGGTTCATCACTGATGCGGGTGATGACTCCCCATTGCAGCGCAGCCTCAGCATCGAGTTCTTTGCGTGTCAGAATGAGGTCCAAAGCGATAGCTTTACCGGCGACCTCGCGAAGCCTCTGGGTACCACCTGCACCCGGAATGATTCCTAGTCCTAGCTCTGGAAATGCGAAGCGAGATTGCGGAGCCGCAACACGAATATCACACGATAGAGCTAGTTCGAAACCGCCTCCTAGCGCCAATCCGTTAACTGCTGCAACAGTAGGTTTGGGGTAGCTCTCAATTCGGTTGTAGAGCTCTGCCATTGGATACTCATTGACAACCTGCCACGGTGACAGCTGAGAAAGTTCCTTGATATCTGCTCCAGCAGCGAATGCTTTATCGCCAGCGCCGGTGAAGATGACGGCTTGCACTGCGTCGCAAGATTCCCACTTTTCCAGTATCGAGTTAATCGCATTTAAAACTTCAGTGTTTAATGCATTGAATTGCCGGGGCCGGTTGATAGTGATGATCCCGATCCCGGATTCATGTGAGTGCTCGACTACGTTAGCTGGGTTGGTTGTGTTCTCGTTATTAGACATACTCACTCACTTCTCCTTCTCGTACACGTAGAACCCTTGGCCAGACTTACGTCCAAGGCGTCCTTCCTGATAGAGACGCGTAAGGGTTTGAGAAGGGCCCTTAGAAGGGTCACCGGAGTCCTCAGCTTCTAGAACCTTGATGCCGTAATTGACATCGATTCCGGTTAGATCAAGCAATTCGAAGGGACCGAGCGGGTGGTTAAGCCCTGCCTTGACAGCGGTGTCGATCTGTTTAAAGTCCGCAATCCCGTTTTCGTATAGGGAGATTGCTTCATCGAATATGGCTGCAAGAATTCGGTTCGTAATAAAACCGAAAATCTCCTTCTCCAAGCGGACCGGCGTTTTGCCGATGCTATCGACAAAATCGACGGCTCGATCAATAGTTTTCTCTGAGGTGTGGTCGCCCTTGACCACCTCCACAAGAGGCAAAACCAGGGCCGGATTGAAGAAATGAATATTGCATAGACGAGAAGGATCGCGGATTTCGCTAGCTAACTTCGAAGAGACGATGCTGGACGAGTTAGTGGCAAGAATCGCTTCTTTGGGGGCGTACGATGAAATCTCTGAGAAAAGCTTCTTCTTTGCTTGCAGGTCTTCGACGATTGCTTCAATGATCAGACTGGCGTTGGAGCAAGTTTCCTCGAGACTGGTTTCGTACTTTAGCCGAGCGAAAGCTTGGTCAACTTCGTCTTGTGTGATTTTTCCCTTAGCTAGCTTCTTTTCCATCAGCTCGTGTAGAAGGGAATCGGCACGGACGAGTTGGTCAGTATTGATGTCGTAAAGCGTTACTGTGTAGCCCTTGAGCGCGCAGTGAAAGGCAATCTGTGCACCCATAGTCCCTGCTCCGCAAATGGCGACTTTAGATTCAGTTGGATTCATTGCTATTTCTCCTCCATGATGATTTCAGTAGCGATTCCTTGACCGCCGCCGATGCAGGCTGAGACGATTGCTCGGCCTCCGCCTCGCTCGGAAAGCTCGGTGATTGTCTTCTGGATTAGGGCGGTGCCTGTGGCGGCAATAGGATGTCCATGGGCAATTGCGCCGCCCAGTGGATTTATGTTGTCCACTGTGATGTCAAGCTCTTTTGCGCAGGCAAGCACTTGACTCGCGAATGCCTCATTGATTTCGATGAACTCGTAGTCAGAGATGCTCCGTCCAGTTTGTTTTAGTACTGACTGAATGGCAGGTACCGGTCCAATTCCCATATAGTTCGGATCAACGCCAACGACAGAACTTTCTCCGATGCGTGCCAAGGGAGTGAGGTCGTGGTGCATTGCCTTATCTGCTGAAACGATGCAGACTGCTGCAGCGCCGTCGTTAATTCCCGAGGCATTCCCTGCAGTAACAGTGCCTGAGGAAATGAAAGCAGGACGTAAAGCTGCTAATTTTTCAGCGTTGGTATTAGGCCGAGGGTGCTCATCGTGTTCCACCGTCCCGTGACTAGAAGTCTCAGTCGGAATTAGGAAATGCGAGTATTTTCCTTGTGATTTTGCCTTTGCATAGTTTTCTTGACTTCGTAAGGCAAATTCATCCTGTTCTTCCCGCGAGATGGAGTATTTTTCTGCAAGATTTTCAGCTGTTATTCCCATTGTGGGATCGCCAATATCGGCTGTAGAGAGCTCGCGGCGAAGGAAACTCGGGGGTTTGGCATCGTAGGCCCGCTTTGCGCGTGATAATTGGAAAGGTTCGTTAGTCATACTTTCCATTCCTCCTGCTATGTAAACTCCGCCGTCAGAGGCCACGAGCTTTCCAGCAAGCGTTACAGCATTGATTCCTGAGCCGCATTGCCGGTCGATCGTAAGTCCCGGAGTATCTACAGGCAGCCCTGCGCTAAGCGCCGCGACGCGAGCAGGATTCCCATAATGGGAAAGCGTATTTCCCATGATGACGTCGGTTATAGGCTCGTCATTCAAAAGTTTGTTGATGCTTGGATTGCCGATTAAGGCTTTGATGGCAAGTGCACCAAGCTGTACGCCATCAAATTCGGCTAGGGTTCCTCCCTTTCTTCCGATAGGGAGACGTGCGCCGGCGACAATAATTGCATCGCTGGGGCTCGACATGATTACTCCTTCATTGATGTGAGGTAGCGCGAATACGTGGGGTGACTCGAATCACTTGAGGAAGAGTATTGCAGTCTAACTCACACCCGTAAAGTGGTTAATTGCACACTATCGGCCTAGTTATTGTGGGAAAGGACAATCGATGTCGGACTTGGGGATTGAAGGCGTGGTCCAGCTGTGCCGTAAGGCGTTGCAGTTGACACCTGTTAGCTTTCGGGAGGAGCTTCAAGATGCTGTTGCTTCATCTAGGTTTCCGGAACTTAAAGAGGTCCTGCTGGAGATTAGTAACCGTGCCGAGTCATCGCGGAAACTCCGTTCACTGGTTTCGGAAATTGCTGAACTGTCCTTGGACATCAATGGTGACGAGAACGTAGATGTGGCTTTCGGCAGAATACTTTCTTTGGCCCGTCAGATGTTGGGGGCAGATGCGGCGTTCATCATGGAACTTGATGAAACTTCCGGCAGTGCAAGCATTATTCTTTCCAGCGGAATCTGGACCACGGAATTGCAAGAAGTTGAACCCAACGAGAAGGGGTTCTTTTTCGAGATTTATCAGGTAGCTGCGCCATTGCAGGTGGCAAACTACTTGAAAGACGATGACTTTGAACATGATCCCGTGTTGGATACTGCAATAAAGCGAGAAGGGATACGGTCTTTATTGGGGATTCCCGTCGAAGCTGAGTCAGGGTTTCAAGTTCTTTTCGTTGCGGATAGGCACGAGCGTATTTATCACACGGGGGACATCTATATTCTTGAGCAGCTAGCAGTACAGGTGTTAGCGGTGGGGGTCCGTGGAGAAGAGTCGAATCGCCACCAAAACGAAGTAGATAGTCTCAAGACGGTTGCGGAAGAATGCCGTATAGAGCTGGCGAACTCTGCAAAAATGCTAGAAACTGTGGAAACGGTCATTTCAATGGTCGGTGATTTGCTATCTGAGTCTCGCGTAGCCGCTTTTCTTGCAGAAAACATGGGGGTCCAGATCCATATTTCAAGCTTGGAAGACCTCATGCTCGATAGTGCTGGAGGCTGGCTTCCGGCAGATGGTTACGCCCCTATCGAGAATTATGTCCGGAGAACTTCTTCGCCGGGACGAGGAGAGTCCTTATCGATGGGTGAGCGCGAGGTTTATGTCTCTCCCGTAATTCGCGGTGGGAAGCCCTGGGGAGTGGTTGTCGCCGACTTGATCATGCCTAGCCCTGAAGCCCGGATTATTGACTTGGTAGCGCGCGCCTTGAGCATTAAAGACGTCAGTGGATTGGAGCCTGATTCGCAGCGAGTAGTAGAGTCCTCAAATCTCTTCTTTTCATTGATGAGTTCTGGAAGAACGCAGCTAACGGCACGCCAACAAGGCTTGCTTACCGAAGCGGAAATCGCAGAGGATGGCTTAAATCGCTTACTTCTCTTTTCTGGCGATGAAGCAGGTCTTCGACTGATTGCACGACGGTGTTCTGAGGTCTCTAAGGGGAAGCTCCTGATTGGTGTGTCTACTGATCAGGTTGGCGTTTTAGGAGAGGCGAGCATTCTTTTATCCTTTTTTGAAACCTTTTCAAAGCTTGTTGATTTGCGACGCTTGAAAGTTCACGGGTATCTATCAGAAAAATTTACTGGTTTTCATAGAGTGGCGGAAGTATTCCGCTCTTGTATACAGTTCCTTGATGACATCGCTTCCCTGGATCTATCTAGTGAAACAGGATGGTATACCGACACTGCACTTCCGCAGTCTGTGCGCCTATTGGCTCGAATGACTAATGCTCAGCGAAAAGCATTGGTTGACGAGTCAATAGGTAGTTTGCTTCGCTATGATAAGGAAAATTCAAAGGTGCTTGTTCCTACTATGCAAGCCCTTTTCTCGCACCACTTTTCAGCATCCATCGTAGCCGAAGAACTTGATGTTCACGTCAATACCGTTCGCAACAGGATGAAGAGAATTGATGAAATATTAGGTGAAGGCTGGAACGAGGGGGTGCGGTTGCTAGACGTACAGTTAGCACTCGTAGCACTGCGCATCGAGTCTGGTATGCCGACCGTCTTTAACGATGTCACCTGGACAGGAAGCCATTAGCCTAGAATTCTCCAGACACTTCAAAATGAAATTCCCCTCGCCGTTAACCACTGTTGGCTAAAGGCGGGGGGCTAGTCAGGACGCTTACTACTTCCAGTGGGAGGAGGAGCGCTTGGTCATCTGCTCGCGGTACTGCTGGGTGGTGGTGGGCAGGAGCTCACCGGTGGACCAATCGAGGATGACGCCGTAGTGGCGGACTAGGTCGAGCTGATCCAGCTCGCCGGCGTTGTAGCGCTCCGCTACGGACTCGGGTGACTCGGCGAGCTTGTCTAGGCGGGTGGAACGAAGTTCCTCGCGTTGCTTCGCCGTGGCTTCCTCATCGAGTTCGTACTCATCAATTTCCGGGTCAATGGGGCGAATTACTACGCCGTAGTCCTTTGCTGCACGGTTTACGGAGACATAGCCGTCGATGACGTCTTCTAGTACGGCCTTTGGGTCGCGCTCTAGGGCATCGCCGAAGCCACCGCCACCGGCAGAGGGGCGCTCAAAGGTATCGCCCGGTCCCACCGGAACATTGGAGAAAAGCGCACCGAGGAATTTCTCATCCGGGGTGCCACGGTTGAGCCACACTCCCTGCGGGATGGACGGAAGTCCGCCGTCGATTCCCCAGGTGATTGAACGCGAGCGGTCGCAGCAGTAACTCATGACGGTCTGGACGGCGTCTGTGAGCACACCACCCTTAGATACGCCGACACCGCCGCGGAACTTGCCGGGGCCCGCCGAGTCGGTGACCAGCGCGTGGTGGCTTGTGAGCACCGGGGAGAGGCGTTCCTGGCCTTCCACTGGCTGGACCGCCAGACCTGGGCCGAAGACCGGTGCGGTGGCAGAGGATCCATCGCGATCGACGCGGCCGCCCCAGCCGCCCGCCATCCAGTCGTACCACATGAAGAACTCACCTTTGTCCTGTGGTTTCCGCGCATCACGGGTATCCCAGCCGCCGATCAGGAGGTATTCCAGGTTGAAGGCACAGGCCATGGCGCGCTCTTGCATGAGCTGAGACCAAAGCTCAAAGACGGCATTCATGATCTTCTCGAAGGGTCCGGAACAGAAGCCTGTTACCGCGTGCGGCATTCCCGCGTTGACCACGGTGCCCTCTGGACCTAGGTCGATGTCCATGGCGCGGTAAAGGCCGGAATTCAAAGGCACGTCAGGGAAGAAGGTCTTGGTCCCGGCTACGATTCCTGAGAACGCGGAACCGTAGCCCGCGTTGAGGAAGCTAGCGACGGCAGGTGCGGAACCATCCAGCGAGTAGGACAGGCGCCCGCCTTTGATGCGCATTGTCACCTTGATGGGCACGAGACCTTCTTCTTTTGCTGGGTCGAGGTCGAGGTAGTCGGTGGTGGACCACTCGCCGTCCTCCAAATCGGCAACGCGGGCGCTGACAATGTCTTCCACGTAGTCCTGGACTTCACGCAGCGCGGTGCGCACGATGTTCACCGAGTATTTGTCCACGAGACGGAGGATTTCGCGCTCGCACACCGCGGTGGCCTCGGCCTGGGCCTTAAGATCGCCTATGACGATTTCGGGGCTACGAGTGTTGCCCGCTAGGAGCTTCGCGACGTCCTTGAGGAACACGCCCTTGGACCAAACGCGTACCGGAGTGATACGTAGACCCTCAGTGTAGAAGTCGGTGGCGGACACATCGAAGGACCCGGGGACGGAACCACCGGCATCGGCCCAGTGGCCCTTGTTCTGCGCGAAGGCCAGAAGGGTGCCGTCATAGAAGATAGGGCGTAGGAAGGACACGTCATTCATGTGCGTGCCGCCTTGGTAGGGATCATTGATGGCGAAGACGTCGCCTTCGTGGATGTCATCCCCGAATTCCTTGAGCACGGCTTGGCATTGGAAGTGCAGCGTACCTACGTGGACGGCGATGTCCTGGTCACCCTGCATGACGGTGTTGCCCTCGGCGTCGCAGAGCGCGGAGGAGAAGTCGCGGGAGTAGATGACGAAGGAGTAACAGGTGCGCAGAATTTGCTCGGACATTAGGTTCACCGAGGTGGCGAACGCGTTCTTGAGAACCTCGAAGGTCACAGGGTCGAGCGAACGACGGTTGGATGAGGACTGCGACTGCGGTTGTGATTGAGCTGTAGTCATGTCAATTCCTTTCAAAGGAGAGTCTTAAGGCGAGAGGCTTAGGCGTTAGTGGCCTTGCCGATGTGAATGCGGATGTTGGACCACTCATCAATTTCTGCGCGGTCTCCTGGCGGAATGACGGTGGTGGCATCGAACTGATCGATAATGGCAGGGCCGTTGAGCTTTGCACCGGCCTTCAGATCGGGGCGGTGGTAAATCGGGACATCAGCCCAGCCACCGTGGTCGGAGAAGTACACCGGGCGGGTGGTTTCCGGGAGCTCTGCCTCGTGCTCTTCGACCTCGTAGTGTTTGAAGGGTGGGTTCTCCAGCTCACCGATGGCGATCAGGCCGATCTGGTAGAACTCGACTGCGCCCTCTCGGTCAGCGAAGGAGTACTCGCGCTCGTGCTCGTCGTGGAACATGGCGACGGCATCGTCCAAGGGATTATCGGATTCCGGGATCTCCACGGTGAGGGAGCGCCACTGGCCGCGGTAGCGCATGGATGCAGTCAGCTTGAACTTCATGCGCTCCTCAGGCACGTGCTCTTTGCGGAGGCGCTCGCGGGCCTCGGAGATGAGGTCCTGGAATTCCTTACGCAGTTCCGAGGTGTCTACCTCGTCCACGGGTGCTTGGTACATCTTGGTGATGTCGTGGCGGATATCCACGAGCAGGCAGCCTTGAGCGGAGGTAACGCCTGGGTGCGGCGGGACCACGACAGTGGGGATGGAGAGGTCGCGGGCCACCTCGGCACCGTGCAGTGCGCCAGCGCCGCCGCCGACGACGAGGACGAAATCACGCGGGTCGTAGCCGCGGCGGATGGACAGAAGGCGAACGGCGTCGGCCATGTTGGCGTTGGCCACCTGCACGATGTTTTCCGCGGCGGTCTCGGTTTCGAGGCCGAGGGGTTCCGCGACCGTCTTGTTGACGGCTTCGCGCGCGGCATCCGGGTTCAGCTTCAGCGCGCCGCCGATGAGCTCTGTCCCAAGGCGGCCGAGGGTGACGTTGGCATCGGTATTCGTAGCTTCGGTGCCACCGCGCTCGTAGCAGACGGGTCCCGGATCAGCACCGGCCGATTGTGGGCCGTTGCGCAGGGAGCCTGCCTCATCGATCCAGGCCTCCGAACCGCCACCGGCACCGATGGTGCCTACCTCGATGGACGGGAAGCAGATGGGGAAGCCGTACTCGACCTGCCACTGCTTGGTAATACGGATATCGCCTTCGTAGACCAAGGCGATATCGGTGGAAGTACCGCCCATCTCCAGGCCAATCGCGTTGGAGTAGCCGCAGCGCGTAGCAATATCCTGCACCGCGATGGCGCCAGCAGCGATGCCCGAGGCAGCTAAGCGGACTGGGTAGCGAGAAACCATCTCTGGGGTCATGGAACCGCCACCGGAGTGGAGGAGTAGCAGGTCACCGTCGTAGCCGCCTTCCTCCAACTGACGGGACAGGCGGTTGACGTAACCGGAGACGAGCGGAGCTAGGACCGCATTGGCGACGGTCGTGGAGAAGCGGTCGTGCTCGAAAATCTCCGGGAGGATTTCGGAAGAGGTGGAGATAGCGGCGTCGGGAAGCTCTTCGCGCAGGATTTCCGCCATGCGCTCCTCGTGGGAGGCGTTGGCGTGGGAGTTGATGAAGCAGACCGCGACAGTCTCAATCTTCTTGCGGCGCAAGATTCCGGCAATGCGGCGTGCTTCTGTTTCATCGAGCGGGGTGACCTCGGCGCCATCGAAGTCGACGCGCTCTTCTACCTCGTAGCGGTCGCGGCGGCGGATGTAGGGCTCCGAAACGTCCGAGTAGGCATCCCAAAGCTCATCCTTGGTTCCGTCACGAATCTCCAGAACATCCCTGAAGCCCTTCGTGGTGATGAGCGCTGCTGGCGGGAAGCGGCGCTGGATAAGCGCGTTGGTGGCCACCGTGGTGCCGTGCGAGAAAACATCGACCTGGTTGAGCTGGACGTCGGCCTGCTTGAGGCCGTTCATCACCGCCTTCATCGGGTCATCAGGGGTGGAGGGGACCTTGGCTACCGACAGCTCGTGGGTGTCGGTGTTGACAATCGCGACGTCAGTGAACGTTCCTCCGACGTCAACGGATACGCGATAAGGTTTATCCTCCGTCATGGTGTGGACCTCTCTTTCAAAGGTGGGTGAATTCGGTTGGATGAAATCTTCATTGGCTCGCTGCTAGCTAGCAATGGAGATTTGATGAATCTGATGAAAGAAAGTTGGAGGAAGCTCCAAATATCGAGGCGGGAGGCTCTAAAATTGATCCAAAAAAAGTTAGCTATGACACTATTTAGTGGAGGTTTGAATGGAGTCACAGTCTGCGCCAGTGTTGAGTATCGCCGATCTTGTTGTCATGGAACCGCGCCTTCGCCGCATTACTAAGGCGTCGGAAGGTGAAGATTTTGTGGGGTTGTGCTCCGAAGGAGACGGGGATGCGGCCGGCTGGTTGGTCCTGCCACAGGTGCAGGGAACCCCACGTGCCATTCAGCGGCGACTTTCCGATGCTGTAGGGGTTGTCTTTTTCGAATCTGATTTCACCGAGCAGGAGATTCTCGATTCTGTGGATGGCAGCGTTGCCCTCCTGTACGGCACAGGTGGTCTCACACGCCAAGATGTCAGGCGTGCGGTCGATGAACTCCTGCGCCGCCAACCCAACCTCGTGGTTTGGCGCAAACTCAGCGCTATCGGACAATTGAGTCCTGGACTGGTTAACCCGACCCCAGAATCCGAGATTCTTTCCCGCTTCGCTAGCTTCAGTGGTGACTCCATGCTGCTTTTGTCTATCGACGGTCAAGTGGTCGCCGGCGCTGGTGAGCTGCCTGCACGTACCATTGCTCGTTCGCTATCTGTTGTCACTCGCCGCAGTACCACTACCCTGCATGTGGGTCGGTGGAAAGTTTTTGCGCGATGGATGGATATAGCGGGCGAAAGTCCTTCCTTTGACCATGGCTATTGGCTCATTCGTGGTCGGCAGACCAGTCAAGACGTAGATTTCGATGACCCTAGCTTTGCGGCATTGGAGGAGCTACTCACTGTCTCTTTGGTGGCGCAGAGAAACATTCAGAGCAATCATGTGGCTGAATCGACTGCCCTGTTGGAAGCTCTGTGCGGTGACAATTCGAACAAGGAGGAAGCCGCTACTGCTTTGTGCCGGAGAGGGTTTTCGGAGCGCGCAAAAATGCGGCTAATCATCTCCGACTCCGTCAAGGACGCTTACCGCAGCGATGTGCGAGACAAGGTCTTTGCCCTAGCCTACGATGCAGGCGTGCCGATGGTACTCGGTTATGTCGCCGGGCGGACGTGCGTTCTGACGACTCAGTCAGGAACCGAGCATAAGATAGCAGAGCTACTCTTTGGCTCTGTAGGTCTTTCTGATCCCTTTGAGTCTGTGGAAGAAGGAGCAAGTGCATGGCGGCAGGCGCTGGTTGCCGCAGTGGTAGTGGAAAGAAAGCACTCCCTACACATGCAGAGCTTGGAATTTGCGCACTGTAGCGCAGTTGAAAAGGCGGCGGCGTATTTGGGGAAGCGTGATTTGGATAAAGCTGTCGGAGAACTAGACCGAGCCATCCATGAAGTTAAGAACGGGGAAGAGATCCTTCGTGCGTATGAAGCCCAAGGTTTCTCCGTGGCCAAGGCAGCTAAAGTCACGGGAGTTCACGCGAACACTGTTCGGCACCGGCTCGAAGCATTGGAAGAGCGTGTCCGATTCGCTGAAGCCGATCTTGCCCTTTGGGCAGTGTGGAATGCACTTCGCCCCCGCACGCAGTGGTAAGACCGGATGCGGAGGCGTAACTCGCGCAGCGCTTCAAGCAGAGCTACGCAGTTAGTGATTGGAAGGGCTAAATTTTCTTTCTGGTACGCGGGATAGGCTTGCCGGTAACGAGGGCATGGAGCTTACCGTCACCAATCTGCATATCTTCTGGAACGGCTTCGGAATCGACCTCGGTCATAATTTCGCGGATGAAGTCAGACTCCGGGATGGAGGAGTTACGCGCAATGGCGGTGAGCTCGCGCATTTCTTCGTCAGAGAGGTGGTTATTGTTCTCGAAGCGGTGCTGGAGCAGTTCGCGCGCACGGCGGCGAAGTTCTGCCTCAGTCTGCAGTTCCTTACGGTTCTTGAGCCAAGCGAAGCCGATGATGAACATGATGGCAATACCCATGTAGCCCAGAATCGGGTAGACCCAGCCGATGAGGTTGGAGAAGCCGATGAAGGAGAGCACGAATCCGATGAGCACGGAGATGACGTAGGCCTTGTAGAAGTGCTGCGGCTTGCCGCGGGTCAGGCGCTTGGCAAAGGCGTAGAACATGCCGATGGCGGTGTTATAAATCATGCCGTAAATAGCGATGGACATGGCGACACCAAGCCACGGATGAATCTGCTCAATCATGGCCAACGTGGGCATTTCAGCCTCAGTGATGGGGCCCACGGACACGTAGAGGCCACCGACCAGGACGGCGAGCAGGAACAGGAAGGATAGGCCGCCGAGAATGCCGCCGTATCCCACTTCCTTAGCATCCAGGAAGTTACCGCCGATGACGATCATCATGGAGACCACCACGATGACGTTGAGGCCGAGGTTATTGAAGGCAGAAACCCACCAGTTCGGCAGCGTCGTGGGGATCTGTTGTGCCTGCTCGTTGAGGTGCGACCAGTCGGGGTTTGCCGTGAACACGGTGTAGACGGTTCCGATGGTCAGCAGGACGATGATGAACGGGGTGATGAGGCCAATGGCGATGGTCACCTTGTCCACGTCCAGCAAGCCGGTGAGGAGAGTGAGCACGAGCATGAGGATCGCGCCGATCCAGACCGGCCAGCCCCACTGTTGGTTGAGGTTGGTGCCGGCACCAGCAAACATGGCGAAGCCGATGCAGAACAAACAGGTGAGCGTGGCGATATCGAGGATTTTGGACACGATGGGCGTTGAGACCGCGTCGAAGACGGAGGTGTGCTCCTTGGCGCGGTGATAAGAACCCAGCTGAAGAATGGTGATACCGGAGATGGTCATGGCAAGGGCGGTGACGACGGCGCCGACAATACCCATGTTGCCGAAGGCAACGAAGTATTGAAGGGCCTCACGGCCGGAGGCGAAGGATGCGCCTGCGAGCACGCCGATGAATGCCATCGCGATACCAAATGAACGCTTGAGCATGATGAACCTAACTGTTAGGGGATAGAAACGTGTGGTTATGCGAACGGGGCAGGCTGCCTGACGTGAGGGAGCCTGCCCCGCGACGTAGCGACAGGATTAGTTAGCTCGTCGCCGCCGTGATGAATTGGGCAACCTGTGCGAGTTCTTTTTCGCCGCGGTCAATGATGGCTGCGGAGGTAAACAAGCCGTGGTGGTAGCCCACGAGGTGCTTGTGTGTGACGTCGACACCAGCTTTGGCCAGCTTGCCGGCGTACTCGATGCCCTCGTCCGCGAGCGGATCGTTATCCACAGTGATGACGAGTGCTGGGGGAAGACCTTCGGGGAGTTCGTCGAGAAGCAGTGGCGACAAATCCGTGGCCGTGCGCTGCGATTCCTCCGTGACGAAGGTATCGATGAACCAGCGCATCGTGTTCGCAGTCAGCGGGAAGCCCTCTTCCAGACGCTTATAGGAGGCGCCGTTCTCGGTGCGCTCGCGGGAGCAGTCCGTGATGGGGTAGAGGAGGACCTGGGCGCTGAGCTTGGCGGTGTCTTCACTCCCCGTGAACTCATTGGCCAGCGTGGCAGCAAGCTGTCCACCGGCGGAGTCACCGGCCACCGCAATGGAGGTGACGGTGAGGCCGTGTTCGGCTTCCGGATCGGAGAGCCATCGGTACGCAGCGCGGCAATCATCGATGGCCGCCGGGTAGGTGTGTTCCGGGGCGAGGCGGTAATCCACCGCCACCACGGGAAGGCCGGTGAGCACTGCTAGGCGGCGCACCGAAGAGTTGTGGGTCTCCAGGTTGCCCATGAGCCACCCACCGCCGTGCATGTAAAGCACCGCGGGGGTCTCCTGGCCGCGCTCTGATTCCGGACGGGGATCGTAAAGGCGAACCTGGAACTCATCGACCTGGAAGTCGGTGGTGGCCGGCTCGGTGTCCTCATGGAGAGGATTAGCCTTCGCGGAAGCCACGTAGTTCTCACGCACCTGCGGGATGGGGAAGTTGTCGAAGGACTTTGCGCCGTTGTCGCGGAACGGCTTTAGCGCCTTCCACGCATCCTCGGCGACGGGGCGCCCGGAGTAGTCATCGTCCAGCGTATGCATGTCTGCCTCCTAGACCAGCTGGTAATCGTCGAGCTTGAGCTCGTCGGTGAGCTCGTAGTACTCGGCGACGTTGCCGGACCAGTTGTTGATGACGCGACCTTCTTCGTTCTTGTACCAAGAGGAGCAGTCAGCGGAGAAGGCGGAAGCCTCGAGCTCCTTCTGGATGCGGGTGTTGAACTCGTCGATGACGTCCTTCTTCACATCGAGTGCAGCCTCCGGGTTATCGCGCAGGTAGGCGACAGCCTGGGAGATGTAGCGGTCCTGTGCCTCGAGCATGGCCACCACCGAGTGGTGGTTGAGGTTGGTGTTGGGCCCGTAGAGCATGAAGAAGTTGGGGAAGCCATCCACGGACATGCCCAGGTAGGCCTCCGGGGAGTTGCCCCAGCGCTCGCGCAGGTCGATGCCGTCGCGGCCAGCGATGGGCAGGTCACCCTGGAACTCCTGGGAGTGGAAGCCGGTGGCGTAGATGACGACGTCGAACTCGTGCTCCTCGCCATCATCGGTACGGATGCCGGTCTCGGTGAACTTTTCGATGCCCGCGGTGATGAGCTCCACGTTGTCGCGGTTGAAGGTGGGGTAGAAATCATCGGAGCGCAGGATGCGCTTGCAGCCGAAGGCGAAGGTGGGGGTGAGTTTCTCCACGAGTTCTGGGTCATTGACCTGGGAGCGCAGGTGCTCCATGGCCTGCTCCACGCCTTCGGCAGCGGAGTCGGTGCCCTTGCGGGTGCGGTCGAAGCCTTCCTCGCGAACCTCGTGGATCTCCTGGCGGATAGCGCGGTAGGAATCGGGGTTCTCCTTGAACTCCTTGGTCTCCTCCTCGGTGAAGATGACCTGGTTGCGCGGGAGGATGTAGTTAGCGGAACGCTGGAAGACGGAGAGCTTCGCGGCCTCCTTGGCTACCTCCGGCACCAGCTGGACTGCCGACGCCGCATTGCCCACCACCGCGACCTTCTTGCCGTTCAAATCCACATCGTGGTTCCACTCAGCGGAGTGGAACTGCACGCCCTGGTAGGCCTCGCGGTTCGGGAAGCTCGGGATCTTCGGCTTGGAGAGCTGACCCCAGGCGCCAACGAAGACGCGGCCGTAGTAGGTTTCACCTGCAGCCTCGATCTCCCAAGCCTTGAGGTCTTCCTTCCATTCGGCACGGGTGATGCGGTGGTTGAACTTGATGTGGTCGTAGAGGCCGAACTCTTCTGCGAGGGCCTTCAGGTAGCCCTGCATCTCGACCTGGCCGGCAAACATGCGGGAGACACCGAGGTTGAGGAAGTAGGAGTAGCAGTAGATGAGCGCCTGGGTATCGCAGGCAGCGCCTGGGTAGGTGTTGTCACGCCAGACGCCGCCGACCTCGTCGGCTGCCTCGAGGATGAGGAAGTCCTTCTCGTTGTCCTTGACCAACTGGGCACCCATGCCCAGTCCGCCGTAGCCGGTGCCGAGGATGATGCAATCGTAAATCTTCATGGTGTGTGACTCCTTAGTGAGTAGTGATGGGTAGCAGTGAGTAGTTGGGGAGGATTAGTTGGCGCGGATGGCGTCGGCAAGCACGCCAAGGCCGTCGCGGAGGGTGGACTCGTTGATGACCAGCGGCGGGAGCAGGCGGATGACGTTGCCGTCCAGACCACACGTAAGGACGATGACGCCCTGCTCGCGGCAGGTCTTCGCTACCTTGGCGGTGAGATCGGCGTTGGGCTGGTTGTTGTCATCGACGAGCTCGAGGGCGATCATGGCGCCGCGGCCACGAACCTCGGCCACGGTGGTGAGTTCGAGCAGCGGCTCCAGCTCCTCGCGGATGATCGCCTCAATCTCGCGAGCGCGGGAGTTGAGATCAAGCTCTTCCATCTCCTCGAAAGCGGCGAGGGATGCGGCACAGGCCACCGGGTTACCGGCATAAGTGCCACCGAGGGAACCAGGACCGGGGGAGTCCATGATTTCCGCACGGCCGGTCACAGCAGACAGCGGCATGCCGCCGCCGACGCCCTTGGCAGTGGTGATGAGGTCTGGGATGATGCCCTCGTCCTCGCTGGCGAACCAGGAGCCGGTGCGGCAGATGCCAGCCTGAATTTCGTCGGCGACGAAGACGACTCCGTTGTCGGTGCACCACTCTTGCAGTGCCGGGAGGAAACCCTTGGCCGGCTCGACGAAACCGCCTTCGCCCTGGACGGGCTCGATGATGACGGCGGCGAGCTCTTCGGTGCCGACGTACTGTTCGATGTAGCGCAGGGTACGCTCGGCGGCCTGCTTGCCATCGAGGCCATCGCGCAGCGGGTAGGACATCGGTGCGCGGTAGATGTCAGCCGCCAACGTGCCGAAGCCCGACTTGTACGGCTTGTTCTTGGCGGTCATGGTCATGGTGAGGTTGGTGCGGCCGTGGAAGGCGCCGTCAAAAACGACGACGCGGTTCTTGCCGGTGTAGTTACGGGCAATCTTTACGGCATTCTCGACAGCCTCCGCACCGGTAGAGAAGAGTACGGTCTTCTTGTCGTGGGTACCCGGGGTCAGCTCGTTGAGCTTCTGTGCCACCTTGATGAAGCCTTCGTACGGTGCATTGAGGAAGCACGTGTGGGTGAGGTGGCTGGCAGCCTCGGCCACGGCCTTGGCTACGCGCTGGTTGGACGCACCCACGCTGGTGACCGCAATGCCGGAGGCGAAGTCGATGAGGGTGTTGCCGTCGACATCGAGAAGCACGCCGCCGTCACCGTCTGTGATGTAGGACGGGTAGCCCGGGATGACGCCGGCAGCGATTTCGGATTCGCGGGCGGCGTTGAGCTCTTGGCTGCGCGGGCCAGGAATTGCAGTGGTGACGTTCCGCTCCTGAGGGAGGCGGTGGGTGAGATCCTGCATGTTTGTTGTCTCCTTGTGATGCTCGGCGGTGTGCATCGGGTCGATGCTTCACTTTTTATGATGTACGTCATTGTTGCGGTTAGGATGAGGTTGAGGCCATAGACAAACCGGCGAAAGAAAGGTGAAGATTTGTCCACGGTGGATACGGGGGTAGCGTTCGGGCTTGAAGAAGGGCAGGTTTCTCTGCGCTGGCTGGCTGGCCAACCCGATCTGGGGATTGAGATTCTCCATGATTCAGGGCGCGATTTCTCCGTCTTGCACCCCTGTGAACTGCGAGATCCACGTGAATTTGTGGGATCAGGCGCGGTCATTTTGCTCACTGGTATTGCCTTTGAGGGGCACCCAGATCAGCTGGCGGAGTACGTCCGAGGGGTGGCATCAGGTGGGGTTTCGGGGGTGGGATTTGGCGTTGGCATCGCTTTTGATGAAGTTCCGCCCGCTATGGTCGACGCTGCTCGTGAGTGTGATGTATCGCTATTCACCGTGGCCTTGCGAGTTCCTTTTGTGTCTGTCTTGGCTTGTGTGCATGCAGAGCTGCAGCGTCAGCGCGAGGAAGGTCTCGAGCGCTTCATTGCTCAGCAGGGCGCGCTGAACGACGCCGCCGTGGCAGGTCTCGACGAGTTGGTGGAGAAGACCACGGAACTGTTAGGGGCTCATGTCTGCCTCGTAGACAAAGATGGTCGGGTATTCGCCCAGGCCTCAGCGCCGACGCTGCCACCGGTGGACTGGAATCCTGTTATTGCTGACGCCCGTTCTCAAAACTTTCATGCCGCCCGCCATGTGGGGCAGTGGAATGTGCTGGCGCAGCGCTTAGCGGACCATGGTTCGCGCTCTTTCGGCCTGTTAGCGGCATCCCGTGAAAGCTTTGGGGTGAACGAACGTGCCTTGCTGAAACAAGCCGCAGGTTTGGCAGAGCTGAACGTGAAGCGCCCGCAGGAGCTGCGCCAAACGCAAAATCAGCTCAATTCGATGGCCATGGCGATCCAACTCGGCATGGATCAGCCAGAGGATCCCATGCGGCGCATCTTTCACATGGTCGGTGATGCTCAAGGGCGCGTCCGCCCTGTTCTGGTGAAATCGGAAGGTGAGCGTGCTCATCAGCGCTTTACGCAGGCGCTTGATGCCCGGCTCCAGGACCATGGCCGTTTGCTTTTCGAGCTCACGGTGGATGAGTCATCTAGTTTGTTTTTGTTTCGCGGCAACCGCAGTATGAAGAATCTGCAGGACTTGCTGCGCGATATTCGTGGTAACAAACGCATCGTGGTGGGTCAGCCCATGCCGTGGTCCGAGTTGGGAGTGGGGATCGTGCGCGAGCTGGAGTCCATTGCGTTCGGACTTCAGCCGGGAATGTTGGCGGGTCCAGAATCCCGCACTCTGAGCTGGGCTAAGGATCCGCGAGTTAAAGGTGCAGTTGATACTCGAGCCAGAGAGACATGGGGCAAGGTACGTGCTTATGACGCCGAACACTCGACCGATCTTGCCGATACTCTCGAGGTCTACCTTCGTGCTGGTGGGCACGTTAGCCGTACAGCTGAAGAACTCCATGCCCACCGCCACACGGTGCGCAAGCGCATCGCCGATTTGGAGGACCTCCTCGAAGTGGACCTCAAGGATCCACTTGTGGCAGCCGAACTGCTCATTCTAGGCATCAGCGTGACGAATCAATACTGAGTAGCAAAAGCTCTGCCCGTGTCACCGGGTTAGTGAGGTCAACCTGGCACAGCTCCTCTACCTTGTCGAGCCGCGCGCGAACCGTATGACGGTGGACGCCCAGTTCCGCGGAGGCAGCGGCTAGGTTCGCGTTGCCCACGAGGAAAGCGCGAAGCGTCGCGGCAAGCTCGGTGCTGTGACGGGAATCGTGAGCAGCAAGCTTGTCTACGGTCGCTGCGCGGCGAGTGGATAGCGCCTCAGGCACCCCAGGCTCGGCGAGCCAAGAGGGGGCCGCAGAGTCGAAGGGAGACATGGTGCCCAGTGGCAAGCTGCGCGCATGTGCGCTGAGGGATGCGACAAGGGAGGGGGTCACTGTCTGCCACGCAGTGTGGTGTATGACTGCTATGCGCAGGTAGCGTGCATGTTTTTCCCATAAATTACTTTGAGCAGCGCCGGGCGGAAGCACGATAAGTGCCGCATCATGTTCCGGACGAACAAAACTTTCTGGCTCTGCTTTGGTGAGTTCTCCCAACGCACGTGCCAAGCGCGAAGGGGAGGGGGCGGTGACGTACAGCAGATCCACGACCCCGTGGTTATCCACCATGTGGAAAGCCGCTTGTAGGGCGGGGGTGGACACGCCTGCGAGGTGGGCATCGAGAGTTAAAGCACCAAGAATGGTGTGCGCAGTCATATCTGGATGGTCTAGGAGCAAGCTGGCCAGACCTGCAAGGTGGCGAATCAATGCACGTGAGTAGGAATCGAACTTCTCCACGCGGGTGACGGCAAGGGCAAAACGGCGCCCCGTCGTGCCAAAAACACTGCTGATGGTGGCACCAGTGCTTGTCGACGTCCCTGCGCCGCGCGCCGTCTGCTCCGCTGCGGCCACTGCGGAAGACGCGGCGCTGAGTTGCCCACGGTCTCGGTGACTGATGACTGTTCCGGAGGCGCTGGCCACGGCCACAGCAGCGCCGAGTTCCTTACTAGCTTGGCTGATGAGCGCGCCGATGCCGTTAGTGGCCGCTTTGTTGAGGCGTTCCTGTTGGCGGTGCAGTGCGAATTGTGCGTTGTTGTTGAGGCGAGCCTGTTCCTGCGATACAGCGGACATGATGGCGATGAATCGTGTGGCGCGCGGAACCTCGAGCAGGGTGACATTGTGGTGGCGGCAGGCGGCGATAAGCTCGGCGGGCACCTGTGTGAACGCCAGCCCCGTGCCGAAGCCAATGCCGCGTACGCCCGCCGAGGCTAGCCTCGCAGCGTAGCGCTCGAATCCCTCCGGGTTTTTCTCGAAGGCCAAGCCCAAAGTGAGTAGGAGCTCGCCGGGTGAGGTGAACTCGGTGGGGTCAGCCAACTCAGAGGCGTGGATGGTGTCGAAATGCTCGGGCCCATCCACTACGGTTCGCAGGTTGAGGGAGCGCTGGTTGCTGAGCCAGCGGAAGGAGATCTCGCGCATAGTGGACAGACTACACAGTCAAGAGCTCAAAATTTGTACGTGATGTCCATAGAGCGGCCGGGGTGGCATGAGACACACTATGTGCATCCTAGTTACCCGCCGAACAAAGGAACATCATGCAGGAACTTGAATACCACATCGAACAGTCCCGTCACCTGGGCCAGCAGGTCCCCGGCCCGAAGAGCTCCGCGCTGGACGAGCGCCGCAAGAACGCGCTTCCCGCAGGCATGGCTCCGTCCCTTCCGGGCTACGTCGTCGACGCTGACGGCGGCATTCTTGCCGATGCCGACGGCAACCGTTTCATCGACCTTGCCTCCGGCATTGCCGTGACCTCCGCTGGTGCCTCCAACCCGGCAGTCGTGGCTGCGGTGCAGGAAGCCGTGGCGCACTTTACCCACACCTCTTTCACCGTGTCGCCGTACGAGTCTTACGTTGCCGTGGCGGAAAAGCTCAACGAGGTCACCCCGGGCGATCACCCGAAGAAGACCGCACTGTTTAACTCCGGCGCTGAGGCCGTAGAAAACGCCGTCAAGATTGCCCGCAACTACACCGGCAAGCGTGGCGTCGTGGTCATGGACCGCGCTTTCCATGGCCGCACTAACCTCACCATGGGCATGACCGCAAAGCAGTCGCCGTACAAGAACGGCTTCGGTCCCTTTGCCCCGGAAATCTACCGTGCCCCGATGTCTTACCCGCTGCGTGATGGTCTGACGGGTGCTGAAGCGGCGAAGAAGACCATCACCATGATTGAGCAGGAGGTTGGCGCTGCTAACCTTGCCTGCGTGGTCACCGAGCCGATTCAGGGTGAGGGCGGCTTCGTTGTTCCTGCCGAGGGCTACCTGGCTGCCATCCAGAAGTGGTGCAACGATAACGATGTCGTCTTCATCGTCGATGAGATTCAGGCCGGCATGATGCGCACAGGTACCTGGTTCGCTTCCGACCACGAGGGCATCGTCCCAGACATGGTCACCATTGCGAAGGGTATTGCCTCCGGTATGCCGCTCTCTGCTGTTACCGGCCGCGCTGAAATTATGGACGCCCCACAGCCAGGCGGCCTGGGCGGCACCTACACCGGTAACCCGGTTGCGTGTGCTGCAGCGTTGGCCACCTTCAAGGAATTCGAAGAGAAGGACTTCGGCGCCCGCGCACAGAACCTGGAGAAGGTTGCCCGTGAGGAGCTGGAGCCAATCCTAAGCGACGACCGCGTTGCTGAGTTCCGCGGCCGCGGCGCGATGCTGGCCCTCGAGTTCGTCACCGCCGATGGTGAGCCAGACTCCGAACTGGTCCACAAGATTGCCGACGCCGCCAAGTCTGAAGGCGTACTTATTCTTACCTGCGGCCTTGACCACAACGTCATCCGCTTCCTGCCGTCACTCGCCATTCCGGAGGACCTGTGGCGCGAGGCGTTGCAGGTTGTGGTGAAGCAGTTTAACGAATACAAGTAAGCGGCATGTGAAGCCCTGATGGGGCAGTGCAAGATTTGAGCACGATAGTCTCGGAATCGACTCGGATTCTAGGGCTATCGTGCTCATTTTTTGCACCCGCTATCCAGCTCCGCCGTTTATCGACCAACGCTCAAGAGGAATAGATGGTGTACTGGTCCTGATTTGCCTCGCGAACGAAGAGCCAGTGCCAAGTCCACACCCCGTGCTCTGGCATAGGTACTGGGCGCTCACGCACAGACAGAATCTGGTCGACTACTCGGGGAAGTTCGTAGACGATACAACTTCCGCTGTACCGGAGGAGAATATAGCCGGCTAGGGTAGCGTCGTTTCCCTTCCACCGATCCTTCGCGAAAGTCAAGCGATTATCGCTTGTGTGGAAACTAAATCCATCGATTTCCACGATGACGTTGAGCTCAGGGATGACGATGTCCCAGTAATACGCTCCCAGACGGACGTTGTTGGTTACGCGCAGCCCTGCCTCAGTGAGTGCGTGGCTAAGGATCTTCTCCACCTCGGAATCAGTGCCTAGTGCAGCGAGTTCGATGAGAGAGCGCACCCGCGGACTAAAACGCACGCCCTCGTTATGGCGCTTGAGGTACCGGGGTCCGTCTCGGCGAGCGTAGAAGGTTTCCAGCAATGTAGTGGCGGTGGCGTCATCAAGCCTTTCGGCAGCGAGGCACGGTATATGGATAGCGAACCCATTCTTGACCAGCGCTTTAAGTTTCTTTGTGCGATAAGCATGGAAGTAGGGCGGCTGCGGCAGCTGGCTGCGATGGGCGACATGCAGTGGGAATGAGAGTTCCTGTCCCAGATAGATCTGCGCGGCAGTTGGACCCGTGCCCCGCAGTCCGGGGTAGCGTTCCACCAGAAGAGTCAAAAGCTCGTGCGGAGTAGGTTCACGCGTGAGATAAAGCGTCGAGCACACTTTGATGTAACGCCCGGATTTTGCTCCGCGGCTCAACGTGGCGCTACTGACGCCAGTTACGACGAAATTAGTCATGGAGAACCCCCGAGTTCGTGGTGTGCTGCACCCCGCAGCACGTTTCCAGAGTAGCGCTTTGAATGTAGCTGTGCAGAAAACTGCCAAGGAGACCGCGTAATCCTTTGGGATCCGGCAGTCTCCTTGGCAAAAAATTTACACTGGGTGTGTGCTCAGCGCGATAGCGGGAGCGGGGTTTACTTCTCCACGTAGTAGAGCTGCTTGTTGACAAACTCATCCATGCCCAGCGGTCCGAGCTCGCGACCAAAGCCGGAGCGCTTCACGCCACCGAAAGGCATTTCTTCGCCTTCTCCAGCGGGGGTGTTGACGTTGGCCATACCGCACTCGAGGCGACGGGAGACCGCTGCAGCGCGTTCGGTGTCCTGGGAGAACACGGTACCGCCCAGGCCGTACTGAGTGTTGTTTGCCAGATCGAGGGCCTCTTCATCGTTGCTGACCTTGTAGACAGTTGCGACTGGGCCAAAGAACTCCTCGTAGTAGATATCGGAGCCGACCGGAATATCAGTGATGACGGCGGGGGAGACGTAGGAACCTTCTTCGGAGAGTTCTCCACCAGCGCGTAGATTAGCGCCAGCCTTAACGGCACGGTCCAGCTGGTCGCGGAGCTTCTCGGCGGCATCACGGGAGGAAAGTGCGGAGTAGCCGCCTTCCTTCTCGTTATCCGGGGTAGTTTGTACGGCTGCGTTTGCGAGGCGCTCGAGTTCTGCAACGAACTCGTCGTAAATGTCCTCCATCACGATCATGCGCTTGTTGGAATTGCACGCCTGGCCCGTGTTGTACATGCGGGTTCCCCATGCGAGCTCGGCAGCTGCCTTGACGTCGTCGGTGTCGAGCAGAACGTACGGGTCGGAGCCGCCAAGTTCCAGAACAGCCTTCTTCAGGTTCTCACCTGCCTGGGCGCCAATAATGGATCCAGCTCGCTCAGAACCCGTGAGGGAGACGCCTTGGATGCGGGAGTCCGCGATGATGGTGGAAATCTGGTCGTGGCTAGCGAAAACGTTGTTGTAGACGCCTTCCGGAACGCCGGCGTCGTCCATGATCTTCTGAACTGCCAGAGCAGAACGTGGGCAGATTTCCGCATCCTTGAGGATGATGGTGTTTCCCAGCATCAGGTTTGGTCCTACGAAACGAGCGATCTGGTAGTAGGGGAAGTTCCACGGCATGATTCCCAGTAGCGGGCCAATAGGCAGGCGGCGAATAACAGCGGTTCCGTTGGAGGCAGTGGGAATCTCCTGGTCCTTGGTGAAGTCAGCGCCGTTATCGGCGTAGTACTTGATGATGGCCGCGGAGAACTCTGCTTCTTCGATACCTTCGGAGTGGAGCTTACCCATCTCGTCTCCGGCGATCTTGGCGAGCTCTTCCTTGCGCTCTTCGAAAAGCTCGCTGACGCGGGTCATAATTTCGGCGCGCTCAGAAATTGGGCGAGTGGACCACTCTTGGAAGGCAGCAGCGGATTTGGCCAGGGTGGCTTCAATTTCGGCATCGGTTGCGGTGTTGAAGGTTTCGACCACTTCGTTGGTGACCGGGTTTTGGACGCGATAGGTGATGGACAATTTTTTCTCCTTATGTGAGTTTGTAGCTAGACCAGCGGTTGCTGGTCGTCGTCGCAAGAGGTGATTCGTTTGAGTGTTTCGCCCTTGAAGAACCCTGGGTGGGCGAAACGGGTGAACAGCATGAGGATGACGCCTAAGCCCAAGACGGCGACGCTCAAGATGAATACCATGCCGATACCACCGATTTCTGAACCAGATCCGTAGGACGGGTCCATGGAATCGAACGCGGTGATGAAGAACATCATGAGCAAGAATCCGCCGCCGACAGTGGGGAAGAGGAACTTAAATATGATGTTATGCACCGAGCTAAACAATTCCGTTCGGAAGTACCAGATGCAGGCCACGGCCGTGATTCCATAGTAGAAACAGACCATGAGCCCCATGGTAGCGATGGTGTCCCACAGTGCGTTCTCCGAAATGAGACGAGTGACCGCGTAGAACAGAGCTGCTGCAACTGCGGAGACAATGGTTGCTGTCGAAGGAGAGCGGAACCGTGGACTGATCTTTGCAAATGCTGGAGGCAGGGCACGGTAGTAGCCCATCGCCAACAATGTGCGGGCAGGCCCTACCATCGTCGATTGCAGTGAGGCGAATGACGAGGACAAGACGGCAATGTAAATGAGAATCGAGGCCTTACCAAGGACCGGTTCGGAGAGCACTGCGAATATTGATTCCTGGTTCTCTGGGTTGCCCGCACCAAGACCGGTATCTCCGGTGCCCGCCCACGTCACGACAGCGAGCGCCGTGAGGATGTACAACGCGATGATGATGAGCACGGTAATCGTCGCAGCGCGGCCAGGGGTCTTTTCAGGATTCTTGGTTTCCTCATTCATCGTGAGGGTTACATCCCATCCCCAGAACATAAAGATGGAAAGCGAGATACCTGCAGCGATAAGTGAGAAACTACCGATTCCAACGGGGTTGAACCACTCTAGGGAGATCGGCGTGAAATCGAAGCCTCCATTGTTGTAGGCGTTATGGATAGCGACAACGTCGAAAAGCACGATTGCGGAAATCTGAATAACCACAAGGACGTACTGCAGCTTCTGGGTCGAATCCAGGCCGCGGTAGGAAATATAGCCAGCGATGGCGATAAATACGAAGGTAGTGGGGATATTAACCCACAAGTTTCGGGTGAGTTCACCTATCGTCGGGTTATTGAAAAGTTGACCTAGAAGCAGGTAGAAGAAGTCCACAGCAACTGCTGCAAGGTTGGACAGCACAAGGATAGTTGCGGTGATTAGGCCCCAGCCGCCCATCCAGCCTGCCCACGGCCCAAAAGCCTTCGTGGCCCACGTAAATGAGGTACCAGAGTCTGGTACCGCATTGTTGAGCTCACGATAAGCAAAGGCGACCAGCAGCATGGGGATGAAGCCGAGCAGGAGTACCGCTGGGACGTACTGTCCCACTGCGGAAATAGTGGGACCGATACCGGAGGTCAAGGTGTACGTAGGTGCAATGCAGCTAACACCAATGACAACAGCACCTAGCAATCCGACGCGGCCAGTTGCCAAGCCTTTGTCTGAGGCGCCACCTGAGGTCTTGGTGGACGAGTTCGTTGGGGGAGTGGTGGTGGTCATGTGTTCTTACCACCTTTCGGAAGAAGGTTGTTTTCTTCTCCTGCCTGCATGTAGCCGGCGGGAACAACAACCATGGGGACAGGGATCAAACGGAGCATGCGGGATGCTGTCGTGCCGAGGAAAAGACGACCCGGCACGGCCATTCGGGAGGAACCTACAACGGCAATTTCGCCGTCCTCCCAGTCGAGTTTCTCCAAGGCTGCAGCTACATCCTTGCCGGATGCCACCTCGGTTGTGGCGTGGCCTGCATCAAGCATGTGTTGTGCGGAATCGGCTAGTTTGCGGTTGGCGTAGGCGTTAAGTGCGCTGGGCACATCGGTTCCGAGTCCCTGCATGTCAGACTCACCATTGAGGACGAGGGAGACCAAGCGTAGTGGGATTCCACGACGGTGAGCTCGGTCGAGCCCGATGGCAATGACGTCAGAGGTTCCTTGGCGGGGTCCGAAGAATGTGGTGATGCGCCCAATCGGGCCGGGGTGCGAAAATCCGCGTGGGGCAAGCGCAACGGGAACTGGGGCGGAGTGAAGAAGGACGTTGACTGCTGCTCCCATCTGGAAGCGGCCGAACAGACCACCCTTACGAGCTCCGACAACCAGTAGGTCCGCACCTAGCTTCTCAGCGGTCTCACTCAGGGCGGATGCCTCAGACTCGCCGGGAACGATTCGAGCGGTGGCATCGATCCCCTCAGGGACCGCAGCCAAGGCCTCTTCCAGCCAACCGGCGATTTGCTCCTCCAAGATTGATCCATACCCGCGATCGTGCGGGTACACACCGGAGAAAGAGTTCTGTGCCGGTGCGACCATGACGATCTCGAGGCGTACGTTGCGTTCCTTTGCCAAGGCGATACCAAGCTGCAGTGCATCTTTGCCAAAGTCGGTGGCGACGTAACCGATCACAATGCAGCCGCTGGCACCTCGATGAGGAAAACTTGCCGGTGACATATTTACTTCGCTTTCTCAGCGATGGTCAGTGCAGCGATTTCGCCCTGGCGAATGGCACCGTCGACGTGCTGGTAGCCTTCGGCGGCGATGTCAGAGCAGGCGTAGTAAATCGGGCCTGTTGGTTGGTTCTGAAGGTGACCCCAACGGGAGAGTCCACCGAGGTCGTAGGAGGTGGCGTAAGCGCCTCGGGTCCACTCTTCAGCGGCCATATCGGAAAGGTAGAAAGCGATAGGTTCCTTAGTCTTCGGACCGAGGTAGTCTGCCATCGCATCGAGAATTCGGATCTTGCGCTCCTCGGGAGGCAGGTGCCACATCTCTTCAGCGTAGACATCGGAAACAAAGCCCACGAGGGTACCGTAGGTGTCTTCTTCTCCTTCGGCAGACTCGGCAAAGTTCTTGCCGTAGTTGGTGTTGTCATACACTTCCTGAACCAAACGTCCGCCACCGAAACCGGTACCGGAGAGGCCTTCCTCACGCCAGAACGGAGTGTCGTAAACAGCGTGAACCTTAATAACAAGACCCATGGAGATGTGCTGATGGGCGATTTGCTGGTCGCGTGGCATCGGGGGGACGAAAGAGATGCGGTTATACAGGTTCGGCGGCACGGCCAGAACAGCGAAACGAGCCTTGACAGTGACCTTTTCCGAGTAAGCAGTGACGTTACCCGGCTCGCCGTTACCTTCGACTCCATTGCGGACGTCAGCTTGAATCTTGTTGAGTTCATCTGCGGTAGAGGCGTCTGGCTCAGCCCAGTGGAGCTCGCGTACTGGGGTGCCAAGGTGGACGTCTTCGCCTAGGCCCTCGGCCAAAGTAAGGGAGACGGACTGCATACCGCCAACGACGCGCTTATCAAGGATGAAATCTTCATCCACGAGGTTGCTGAAGGATCCTGCGGAGCACGCCATAAGTACTGCTTGCAGGGTGGAGAACGTGTAGGACGGCTTGGTGAGCATGCCGGAGGCGACGTAAATGGAAACGTTGTCGATGGCCTCAGTGTCGTCTGACAGAGTCTCGAGCCAGTTGCGGAAGGAAATGGAGTCCAGCTCCTTAGCGCGCGGGTGTGACCAGGGGTTGGCCGGATCCATCTCAGCGGCGAGCTTGTCCATCATCTCGATCAGTCGGTCCATCTCAGCGATGGTCTTCTCATCGGCGGGAAATACGGTGCCTTCGTACTCGTGGCGGGTGCCGTCCGGTGCGACGTAAATGGACTTGCCCTCGCGGTAGCGCGAGAAGGTCTCGAGGCCGAGCTCGTCTACGAGCTCAATCAGGCGGGTCTGATCAGGGGAAATCCACTGGCCACCCAGCTCGACGAAGTGCTCAACACCTTGGTCGTCCTTGACTTTGCCGTTCCAGGTGCGGCCTCCGACGCGCTCGCGGGCTTCAAGAACGGCAACGCTTAACCCCTTCTTTTTCAAAGTGTGGGCAGCCATGAGGCCAGCCGGGCCGGCGCCGATAACGACGACGTCGCGTTCGATGACCGGGTTATCGGACTTAATGAGGGAGGTCATGATGGGGACTCCGTTCCTGTGGGATGATGGAGGGACAATTAGGCAAAAAATGAATGTGATTCATTTTGTGTCACGTATCACTGTACCGAAGAAACGTAACTCACGACAAGGAAATGAACTGTGACCCGTAGTCGATCAAAGGGACGTCCCACAAAAACACTGGTGACGCGGGAAAAAATAGCAGAGGCCGCTCTCACCATTGTGGGGGCAGAAGGCTACGAAAAACTGACTATGTCGCGCATTGCCCGTGAAATCGGTGTGGGAACCAGTGCGCTCTATAACCACGTTTCGGGGAAAGAAGAGCTCATTACACTTGTCGAAGATGCGGTCATGGAGCAAGTCGACTGTGGCCCTCTCTATGCCGCGCTTGGCGTTGCACCAACGAGCACGCCTTATAAGGCACTTTCCGCTTGGGCCACGTCTTATCGTGATGTCTGTGCTCGGCATACCCCTTTGGTGCAGTTTATCGCCGTCACGCCAATCTCGGGTGCACCGCGAACGATGGAAATGTACGAGCTCGTCGTGCAAGTGTTTAAAAAAGCTGGCTTGTCGGATGAGCGGATCATGCCGCGCATTGTGGCGCTTGAATCCTTTATTTACGGCAGTGCCTACGACGTTCATGCTCCAGAGGAAATTTTTGATATTCCCCCTGAAAATGCCGTCGAGGCACCTCACCTTGTTAGAGCTCGTGAAGCTTTCCTGCCGCACTCTAATGGAGCAGAAGCGGGTAATACAGCGGACCGTAACCCCTATGCCGATGAGTCGTTCCGCCTAGGGCTAGAGGCCTTGCTGGCGGATATCACCACGGCTGAATGCCGGCCCGCTCCCACGCCTCAAGGAACTGCGTCGTTTCCTGCTCATTGGTAATGGACACGCGCACACCTTCGTCGAGATAGCGGCGGATGACTACGCCTTCGTCGAGGATCTTCTTCTCAACTTCGGCAGCGTCGCCGCGGGGAAGCCACACGAAGTTGCCATAGGATTTCTCGGCCCCGAGGGCTTCCGCGACTCGGTCACGTTGGGCTTTGGTCGTAGCGACGGCGTCGAGAAGCTCGTCCTGGTGCTTGAGCACCTCTACAGCGGCCATCTCTGCCATGGCGGTGACCGTTAGGGGCAGGGAGAGTAGACGCAGGGCGTTGATGATCTCGGGGCCGGCTACTGCGTAGCCCACGCGCATGCCTGCGAGACCCCAGGCCTTGGAGAAAGTGCGCACGCCGAGCAAGTTGGGATAACGCAGGTATTCTTCGGTGGAGTCCGGGGTATCGGGGGCATCGTTGTATTCCCAGTAGGCTTCGTCGAGTAGAACGACGACGTCCTTAGGCACGCGGTCCATGAAATCACGGAACTCGGTCCGGGTAATGACCGTGCCCGTGGGGTTGTTGGGATTGCACAGGATGATGAGCCTGGTCTTGTCAGTAAGGGCTTCGAGGGCGGCGTCGAGATCCACGCGGTAGTCGTCCGTCAACGGGGTGAGTACTGGGGTCGCACCGGCCATGCGTACGTAGAGGGGGTAAGCCTCAAAGCTGCGCCACGGCACGATGACCTCATCACCCGTTTGGCAGCATGCGAGGATGGTGGCCTGCAGAATCGGTGTCGAACCAGCAGAGACGAAAATATTGTCCGCGGGTACGTCAAGGTAATTGCACAGAGCGTTGGTTAGTTCCGGGGAGCCGGGTTGCTGATAACGGTTGGTGGTGCGGGCGGCGTCGGCAGCCGCGGCGATGATGTTCTCCGACGGGGAGAAGGCAACCTCGTTGGAGGAGAGCTTGAGGGCATCAGGGTAGTCCTTGCCCACCTTGTATTCAGGGAAGCTGGAGAGATCGCTGCGAAGCATTCACGTTCCTTTCTAAAGCAGGTCCCAGATGGTGACGGCCATGATGAGCACGCCCATACCGAAGACGAAGTAGTTCCACGGGTCGTTACGGAATTTCTTGTAGACGTCGAGTTTCTTGAACATGTACACCGGCACGATGTAGACGATGAACGCCACGAATACACCGGAGACCACGGAGATCATGGAAATGATCGACGGGTTGAACACTGCCACGAGCGTGGTGCCGACAAAGGCAATGAGATAAATGATGTTAAGAACGGTGCGGTGTGAGACCTTCTCTGCCAGCTTCGGGGCGGCTGTCTTGATCAAGTATTCGGTGCCTTCCTCGGTGCCGAGCATGTGTCCGAAGTAGGAGGACACAATGGCGCAGATGACGACGATGGGAGCCATGTAGGCCATGAAGGGAGTGCCGGTGACGTTGGCGAAGTAGGAGAGCACCGGGATGTTTTGCTCGAGGGCCTCATTCATGCCATCCGCGCCCAAGGCAAGGACGCAGGACCACACGAAGAACATGGTGAACACCACGAGGAGGATGGCGGTGTAGAGCTCCGTGCGGGAGACGCGCTTCTCGGTCTTCTCACCGTACTGCGGCTGCATATCGATAGCGAACTGCGAGAGCGCTGCCATGTGGGAGAAAGAAAAGACCAGGACCGGCAGGATGAGGAAAATGCCTTTAAGCATCTGGCCCCAGCCATCAGCGCCGTCGTCGAAGTGGATAAAGCTCTGGAGATCCCAGCGGGGGATGAGGTAAATGGAGGTTACTGCTAGTGCGATGATGAGCGGGTAGACCAGTACCTGGGCCAACCAGATCATGGGCTTGCGGCCGATGGCAAATCCACCGGTCATGACTCCGACGCAGATGGTGGCGAGTAGCCAGCGGTTCAGCGAAGGGCCTCCCAGCTGGTTCACGATGAAGCTATCCACGGCATTGGTGATGGAGACACCGTAAATAAGCACGGTAGAAAAGACCGTAATCCAATACAGCAGGGCGAAGACGACACCTGAGCCCTTGCCCAAGTATTGGGTAACGAGCTCAAGGATGTCCTTGCCATGATCTTCCTGTGGGGCGCCGGCCACGATGCGCGCGTAGGTGCGGTGTGAGAAGTACACCAGCGGCAGGATGAAGACGGTAGCGAAGACGAGCGGCCAGAATCCGAAACCGCCGGCGTTGAGCGGCAGGAAGAGGATTCCGGCGCCCACGGCGGTGCCAAAGAGCGTGATGATCCATGAGGCGGTGGAAGCCGCCGGTCGCTGCTTGGCCACGACATCATCACCGACGCGGTGCTCACCTTCTTTCAGCTCACTGGCAGGCACGGAGGATGCCGCTGAGGGATTATGCGTGGTGCTCATGGTGAGCCTCCTTTAGTCGATGGGCAAGGAAAGATCTTGGTCGGTGATGACGTTGATGAGCGCGGGTACGCCGTCGTTGTTGATGGCAGCTAGGGCGCGGGCGATGGCATCGGGGACTTGAGAGTCTTCGGTGACGAGTTCGCCGTGTGCGCCGAAGCCGCGCGCGACCGCCGCGAAATCCGGGTTCACCAGTTGGGTGCCGGAGACGCGGTCGGGGAAGTGTTTCTTCTGGTGGTCGCGGATAGTGCCGAACTCGCCATTGGACATCACGATGATGAGGAACGGCGCACCATACTGCAGGGCGGTGGCGAGCTCTTGGCCGTTCATGAGGTACTCGCCGTCGCCGGCGATGGTGACCACTGTGCGTTCAGGGAACTGCAGCTTGGTGGCTACAGCGGCGGGGACGGAATAACCCATGGAACCGTTGCGCACGCTGAACTGCGAGGGGTAGACCGTCGAACGAAGGAACCGTTGGGCCCAGATGCAATGGTTGCCGGCGCCGAAGGTGTAGAGGGAGTCTTTGGGCAGTTGCTTGTGGAGGGCCGCAAAGACGGTTTCCATGTGGGCCGTGCCCTCCTTGCCTGCGCGGTACTTGGCGGGCTCAGGTAGGGTTGCGAAGTCTAGGTGGTTCGCATGAGCAGTGTTGAACCACTCCTCGCGCGCCTCCGCGCCCTGGACGCTTAGGCGTTCCAGTGCGTTCGCGAAGGCAACTGGGCTCGCCACGATGTGGCGCTCTAGGGCTACCGAGTGGCCGCGCAAGCTGGTATCGGGGCTGATGACGATGTTGCGGGCATCGGGGGACTGGCGCAGGGTATAGCCGTCGGTAGGGACATCACCCAGTACTGCGCCTACCTCGAGCACGAGGGAGGCTTCCTCCAGCAGTTGTGCTGCGCGTGGATCGCGGCCGTAGCCCAGCCACCCGGCGTTGGCCGGGGACTCGAAAGGCACACGGTCAGCGGCGCGGAAGTCCTGAATGATGGGGATGTGGTTGTCCTCGGCAAACTGGGTAATGGCTGCGGCGGTCTCCGGGGTCCAACGCGGTCCGCCGGCGAATATGAGCGGGCGCTGCGCCTGCGTGAGTTCGCGGCTGAGATGGTTGAGGTCGGCGTCGGAAAGAGCGCCGTCCGCGACCTGGATGGGAGGGTGAATAGTGCCGGTGAACTCGCGGTGGAGGATGTCCTCGGGCAAGCCCACGATCACGGGGCCGGGGCGGCCTTGTTGGGCCTGGAAAAAGGCCTCGGCTACGACACGGGAGGCGCGCTGCGGATCGTCAAGAACGAAGACCTGCTTGGCCTGGGTTCCAAACCAGGCCTTTGGGTCGAACTCCTGAAAGGACTCGCGGTCACGGTCCGAAATGGGGATGAGTCCCACGAATAGCACGAGCGGGGTGGCGTCCTGCCACGCAGTGTGGATACCCACGAAGGCATTGGCCGCGCCGGGGCCGCGAGTCACCATAGCCACACCTGGCTGGCCCGTCGCCTTGCCGTGGGCTTCCGCCATATAGGCCGCTCCGCCTTCTTGACGAGTGACGATGGCCTCGACAGGGGAATCGTAGAGACCGTCGAGGACGGGCAGGAAGCTTTCGCCGGGGACAAGGAACGCGCGGCTGACATTGTGTGCTGCGAGGGATTCGGCAATAGCGGTGCCGACATGTGACATAGAAAACCTCCCGTAGGTTGATGTGGCGATGGTCTCATTATTCTCACTTAATTTTATGTTGTCTAATGTCTAAAAAGCTGGAAACCTATTCCCTAAGGGCATAGGTCGTGCTAAGAGTAGAGAAATGGACATGGTGAAAGCCAGATATTTTCTCGCACTCGCAGACGCCGGCACGGTGACGGCCGCAGCTACGCAGTTGGGAATTACCCAACCGGCGCTCAGTCGCCAGCTGCGTCGCTTCGAGAAGGAACTGGACCTCGAGCTCTTCGCCCGCGCCGGGTCAGCGCTGGTGCTTACAGACGCCGCCCATGCCCTCATCCTCACCTGCCGGCGCCTTCTCGCGGAGTCCGCACGCGCCGGGCAAGCAGTCGATGCCCTGCGCTCGGGCACCGTTGCCGCACTGCGGGTAGCGGCGACACCGACGACAACCTCTACCTTGCTTGCGCCGTTCATTGAAGCAGCGGGTTCCTCTGTTCCCTTGCTTACTACGTTTCCGGTGTCGCACTACGAGGTGTTTGAAGCATTGGAGGGCACTGCCGACCTCGTCATCGCACCCATACCGCCAGGACCCGAGGTTGCCTCGTTGCCGCTCGGCTCAGTTCCTGTTCGTGCTTGGATGCCGCCCACGCACCCCTTGGCGCTGGAGTGTGCTGGATCGGCTGCGGTGGAGGCTGAGCGGTTATTGAAGGAGCGACTTGCCCTTCCCACGCGCCGCAGCGTTTCTCGTGGGGTGCTTGATTCCTTTATTGGAAGGGCAGGCTTGAGCCTCGGCTCTCACGTTGAGTGTGATGACACCGCAACCTTGAGTGCCTTGGCCCGCTCGGGCCAGGCCGTGGCACTGATGACTGAGCTGCAACCGGCGCGACTAGTGGGCTTCGACGTGGTCGATGGTGGAAAGTCTCTGGACGGTGTGCCGCTGGTGGCGGCCTGGTCCCCGGGGCACTACGCGAGGGAGGAGATTGCGCAGATTGCCCGGCGGTTTCGCAGTTTTATTGTGGGATCTCTTCGCTAGAGCTGCTTTCTTGGTGCTGAGCGGTGCACTCCTAGTGGCATTGGATATTACTGCCCTCGTTGCCAAAGATCTGGCTGGATCTTGAGTCAGAGACGATAGCTTCGGCAGATAGGGCAGTTGCTCTGCACTCAGCGGTGCGCCGTGTTAGTTTGGGGCCGAGCTTTCCGGGGGGAATGACATGAAACACGGCATTGTGCGCGGCTTATCTAAAGGTGCGCTTGCAACTCGGGTGCGCCGGGGAGAGATTACGCGTCTCGCCAGGGGGCTCTACGTCTGGGGCAGGCCCGAGCCATTGGAACTATTGAAGCTTTTACAGGAGCACCGGCCATTCCTTAAGGCGACAGGTACAACGGCTGCTCAGGTACTCCTTGGCGAGACCGTCACTTTTCCACTGAGGCTCGCCAGTGTGGAGAGAATGCCGACATCAACCTTTTATGTGCACACACGGGTGAGTGTCGAAAGCTTTGTTACGCTGTCTGGGATCCGGGTCCTTAATCCTCTTGTCGCAATGAAGAAAGTTAGCCCTGAGCTGGGAATTCGCGTTTTTGAGTCCATCTATTCCTCAAAGGCCGGGCGGGCTCGCCTGGATAGTCACCGCGAAGCGCTCAAGGTCACCCCTGTTGCAAGCCAACGGATGCTGGAGCAGGCTGTTTTGTTCACAGACTCTGGTGCGGAGGTCAAGGTGGCCAAGGGATTGAAAAGGCGTGGGCTTAAGGTTGAGTGCAACGTTGTTATCGGCCACTACACCTGGGACATTGTGCTCCCAGCGCTCAAAGTTGCGGTAGAAATCAACGGGATGAAATTTCATTCCCAACAAGAGGCATGGCTGCGGGACCACTGGAAAAACAACGAAGGTGCGCTGATTGGGTGGCTAACGCTGCGCTACACAGGTCATTGCGTGGCGCACCACTTGGACTACGTCATCGACCAGATAGCTAATGCCAGGAATCCCGACTTCGAGAAGCGCTACTTCAAGTTCATCGGCTTCTGGCATGAGGGAGTGTTGCCACCCAAACCAAAACCCTGGGAGTACAGCGAGCACTTGGGATATCTTCCGCCGGACTTGCCTGACCCTCCTGATTACTCAGAGCCATCTAACTGGCCTAGTTGACGAAGTTATTGCCAGATCGTGAACCGGAGGTGGTCTCTTTGGCAGATCGGGTCAGTGTGGAGCGTGATCCTGGCAGTTGACCCTGACAGTAGGTCGCGGACGCTAGGCTGCAATGAGTCCTTCAACAATGAGCGCCAAGGCCGCGCTGATGGCCACCACGAGCACAATGCGATTGAGCACGTTCGCATTGATGAAGCGGTTGAGGTAGCCAGCGGCGATGAGCCCCACAATGGCCACGGGGAGATAGGCTGCGGCGGCGGTGAGCTGCAGCTGGGTGACTTGCCCGTTTACGGCGAGGATGGCCAGGGAGATGAGCGTGCCGATGATGAAGGTGCCGGAGAGCGTGCCGCGCACACGGGCGGGATCGTAGCCTTTGAGCACCAAGGCCATGGGCGGGCCGCCAATTGAGGTCGAAGTACCTAAGAAGCCAGAGGCCACTCCGGCGACAGCGATGTTGCTTGTTGTGCGCTTGGGGGACCAGCCGAGGCTCGACAAGGTCATGGCAAAGATAACGGCGCAGCCAATGAACAGGGATAGCCCACGGTGAGACAGGGAGGCAATCGCCCACGCACCTGCGAGGGAGCCGGGGATGCGCGCGATGGAGGAAATAGCCACAATGTCCCAGGACACGGCTGTGCGCGCCTTGAGCATCGTCGTGGTTGAAATGACAAAAGCCAGCAGGAGGATGAGCGTGGGAACCAGCTCTGGCTTAATCAGCGCCAAGATAGGGGTGGCGATGGTGCCCAGCCCAAATCCGATGGTGCCCTGGCAGATTGTGCCCACGAGGATGAGCACGCCGATGAAGATATAGAGCCAGCTGAACATTGCTCCACTATCTCACGGCGCCACCTAGGCGCGGACGGTGACCTTCTCGTTGTCCGCGATCTCCTTCAAACGGTCCGCCGAGCACAGGCCCGCCACAATGACGGCGGAGCCGCCCGCGGCGAGTGGTTGGAGTACTGCGCGCTCGAAGGAGGAGGTGTCTGTCCAGCCTTGGGAGAGCACGCGTTCAGCGCCCCCTTCGGTGGGGAAGAGCTGCGGGAGAGGTGTGGTTTCCCCGACGAAGTGATCGCCGTAGAAACGGACGGTTGGGCCAAAATCGATGGTGCCGGTGGGGAGCTTACCGCCGGTTTCGGTTACGCCGCGTCCAAAAGGATCTTGAGTAACCAGGACGGTGTCTGCCCCGGGCACTGTGGAGCCTTCAGCACATGCTTCGGGGGAGGTGAAAAGCACCGCGACAGATTCGACAGCCCCAACCGGAGATGCGCCATCGGTCACATCGAAGGGGATACCGGCGGCTAGCGCGCCGAGCGCGATGACCGCTGACTGCCAGGACACGGGCAAATCAATGAGGATACGGGACTCGGCGCCGGGCTCAAGGTCGAGCTCCTCGAGCAACATGTTGGCGATTTTGGAGGTCCAGTTCTCCAGTGTTTGCGCCGAGAAGTCCATGCGGGTGCCATCAGACTCGTTATAGACGCTGAGGCGCGGCGCGGAGGCATCGGCGGACAGGAGATGCTGTAGGAGTTCCATGGCCGCCCATCGTAGGTGGTGAGCACGAAGCCCGCCACGGGGTCTTTAGTTCACGCAGCGCGGGCCATCGCCGCCGGCATCAATTTCAGGTGCCACCTCGGCTGTGCCGAAGTCATCGCCCGGGGTGCCTACCTGCTGGTCTTCGGCCACCTGGTTCGATTCCGCTTCAGCTTCTTGCTCCATGGCGGTGTCATCCTTTGGACCGGCGTAGTCGTCGGTAGCCACAACAATGAAAGTGTCTGGCTCCAGGTTCTCGTTCGCGGTAACCGGCAGGCCACCGAGCTGCTCGGCCAGAGCGAGGGCGCGCTCGTCGGTGGCATCAGCAGCGACAATTTGGGACTCGGTGTAGAGGCCTGATTGCGCGTTGGCGGTGCGTTCGACTGTGTAGCCTACGTTTTTCAGCCACGTGCCGATACCGCCGGCCATGCCGTCGACGGTTCCGGCATTGAGCACGTGGAGGTTGAGGCCCTCAGCCACGGGTTTGTCGCCGTCGTCAGCAGCCTCGTCCGAGGCTTCTTCCTCAGCCTTCTTGTCGTCTTCCGCAGCTTCCTGGGACTTGGCCAGGTCGTCCATGAAGCGATGTACCTCGGCAGCGTCGATGGTGACGACGGACTCGCCATAGTCACCGACGCCGGTAATGGAGGTCACCGGGATTGTCGTAAAGGTGACATTGCCGCCGGCGAGGCCTGCCAGCTGCGTGACAAATCCCATGATGTCCCAGTCATCATCAATGACCACGGAGCGCTCCACCGCATCCGCAATCTTGTTGAGTTTGCCCGGAGAAGTGAGGGTGCCGGAATCCAGAACCTTAGAAGTCAGCGAGGCCATGTAGGCCTGCTGGCGCACGATGCGGTCGAGGTCGCCGCGCGGCAGCTCGTAGCGCTGGCGCACGAAGGACAGGCCCTCTGCGCCGTGCAAGGTCTGGCGCCCAGCCGGGAACTTGGCGCCTGACATCGGGTCGTCCACATCGTCGTTGAGGCAGACGTCGACGCCCCCGACGGCGTCGGTAAGCAGCACGAAGCCCAGAAGGCCCACCTCGGCGTAGTGATCCACGCTGACGTCCGTGAGGGTGCGCACCATGGAAATCAATCCCGTACGTCCCGCCTCCGTGCTGAGCTGCTCCATCTCCTTCTCAGTGTGTGGCGGTTTCTTGCCCTCAGCCTCAGCCTCGGCATTCTCCTGCGTCAACTCCTCCATCGCTGCGGACTTGTGCAGTGCAAAGACGGCGTTGATTTTGGTGTTGCCAAACTCGCTGTCGTGAACGTAGGTATCGCGCGGGATCGACACAGCCGTGGCGCGCGAGCCATCGTTGGGAATGCGGATGACCATGATGGTGTCCGTATTCTCCTCGCCTTCATCCACACCCGCGTGGAGATCCGCCAGCTCCTGCTCAGACAGAGGATTTCCCTTGGCATCAGTGCGGGAGTCCTTGCCCACGAGCAGGATGTCCACTGCGCCGTCGATGCCTTGATCCTTAAACCCCCCGTCGTTGCCCAAGGACAAATTCGAGGCGGAGGAGATGTCATTGCCCAGTTTGCCCACGGTGAAGTAACCCACACCGGAGAGCACGAGGACCACGGCGGAGAGGAAGGCCACGATGGCCTTGAGCGGCGTGGACCCACGCTGGGTTGCGGGTGCGGACTGCGACGGCGCGGCCTGGATGTGGCGGGCGGCGCGCGGGGAGTTCGGGGAAGTCACGGCAACAGTTTAAGTGAGCAAGCGGTCAAAACGTGAAGCAGTGTCGCGAGCGCGTGCGCGCGTCGTCGTTGGGTACGCTCGATGCCATCGTGAAAGATTTACGCAAACCCCTGGCTGTGGTCACGGTGACATTCTCCCCGGGCCGCTACCTCAGTGACTTTTTGGACTCGCTGTGCTTGGCGACGTCCCACCCAACCCTCACCGTTCTTGCCGATAACGGATCGGCCGACGGCGTGCCGGAGGCCGCCGCGCGGGATCATGCGCATGTGGAGTTCCTCGACACCGGAGGAAATAGCGGTTATGGCGCTGGGATGAACGCCGGTGCCCGGTTTGCCCGCACGCGCGGAGTGGATGAGGAGTTTTTCCTTATTGCGAACCCTGACGTGACGTTTAGTGAGGGCTCCCTCGACGAGCTCATAGCGTGTGCGCGTCGCCACCCAGAGGCTGCGGCCGTGGGCCCGCGCATCGTCGAACCGGACGGAACGAATTATCCCTCCGCCCGCGCGGTGCCAACGCTCTTCACGGGCATCGGTCACGCTCTCTTCGGAACCGTGTGGCCCTCTAACCCATGGTCGAAGGCCTACCGCGATGACGCTGACATGGACAATGAACGGCCCGCCGGCTGGCTATCTGGTTCATGTTTGCTCGTACGCTGGGAGGCATTCGATGCAATCGGCGGCTTTGATGAGCGCTACTTCATGTATATGGAGGATGTGGATTTGGGTGACCGCTTCACTCGCGCCGGTTGGAACAACATCTTTTGCCCCTCGGCGGTGATTACTCACGCTAAAGGGCATTCGACGAAGGCTCACCGCGGCGCGATGCTGCGCGCGCACCATGATTCCGCCTACCGTTTTCAGGCGGATCGATACCCACAGTGGTTCGAAGCGCCTTTACGCGCAGTGCTGTGGCTGGGATTGCGGGTACGCGGGCTGGCTTTGAGCGCGTGCCGCGACAACTCCTAGGGCACGCGCCCTATACACTAACGGTGACTTATCTGTGAGAGTTTAAGGATCGATATGACTGAATCAGCGCCCCAGTGGGGATCGACGGCCGATGCCGTCATTCTGGTGGGAGGCCGCGGTACTCGCCTGCGCCCGCTGACGATTGGTACGCCGAAGCCGATGCTGCCGACGGCCAACTACCCCTTCCTTCAGCATCTGTTGGCCCGCATCAAGGAAGCGGGGATTGAGCATGTGGTGCTCTCCACGTCCTTTAAGGCGGAGGTCTTTGAAGAGTACTTCGGTGACGGCTCCGAGCTGGGCCTAGAGATCGAGTACGTGGTGGAGGAGACCGCACTGGGTACAGGCGGCGGTATCCGCAATGTCTACGACAAGCTGCGCCACGACACGGTCATGGTGTTCAACGGTGATGTGCTCTCCGGCATGGACCTCAATGGCATTCTCGATACGCACCATTCCAAGGATGCGGACGTGACGATGCACCTGCTCAACGTGGCTGATCCGCGTGCGTTTGGGTGTGTGCCTACGGATGCTGAAGGGCGCGTGACGGCCTTCTTGGAGAAGACCGAGGACCCACCAACAAACCAGATCAACGCTGGTTGCTACGTATTTAAGCGTGAAGTCATTGAGACCATTCCGGCAAATCGTGTGGTGTCCGTCGAACGCGAGACTTTCCCGCAGCTCCTCGAGTCTGGCCGCCTTGTGGTGGGGCATGTGGACAACTCTTATTGGCGCGATATGGGACGCCCAGATGACTTCGTACGCGGTTCTTCTGACTTGGTACGCGGCATCGCGCACTCGCCGCTGTTGGCTGGGCGCACCGGTGAATCCGTGGTGGATGAGTCTGCGGGTATTGCTGGTGGTGTGCTGTTGCTCTCCGGTACGGCCGTGGGCCGCGGCTCGGTGATTGGTGCGGGCTCACGCCTTGACGGCACAGTTGTTTTTGATGGCGTGACTATTGAACCGGGTGCGATCATCAGCAACTCCATTATCGCGTCGGGTGCGCACATCGGAGCCAATGCGCACATCGATAACTGCGTTATTGGTGAGGGCGCAACGATTGGTGCACGCTGCGAGCTGCAGGGCGGCATGCGCGTCTTCCCGGGCGTGAACCTGCCGGATGCGGGCGTGCGTTTTAGCTCTGACGCTTAACACAGCCCGAGGCGCTGGGAGAGTTTCTCCCAGCGCCTCTTTTTTCTGGCACCACCGCCGTCTGCTCGAGGAGTGACGGAAGGTTTTCGTGGTGCCGGTGAGATCCACGAGAATTGCGCGCATGGGTGGCGACACGCCGTGGAAACCTTGGAATTGTTCACAGGACAAGAGGGTGCCACTATATGTAGTACCCCCGATGTTCACCCCCGCCGTCGGGGTGCTGTGACTGGTGTGAAAGTTGAGGATCGCGTGCTGCGCTTTTGTCGACATTGCGAAAAAATCACTCCTGACAGGTTGACGATATTTAGTGATCCGGTGTGAAATGACATCAGTGTAATCAACGGCACGGCGGGCGCGGCACTGAAAGAAAGTTTCGGTGTAGGGTCGGTGCCACCGACGTGAGAGAGAAACGACCTCGGAGAAAGGAAGCGGCGTGGACGATACAACGAATAACAGCGCTATTCTCCGTGGCGGTGCTGCTGCAGAGATGTCGCTCGATGAACTCTTTGGTGCCGTCGAGCAGGAGTGGCAAGACCAGGCGCTGTGCGCCCAGACGGATCCGGAAGCCTTCTTCCCGGAAAAGGGAGGCTCGACGCGTGAGGCCAAGCGCATCTGCCAGGCCTGCGCTGTGCGTGATGAATGCCTTGAATATGCACTGGAGCACGATGAGCGCTTTGGAATTTGGGGCGGATTGTCAGACCGCGAGCGCCGCCGATTAAAACGCGAAGTCGGCTAGCGCAGCGGATCTGGTAGTGCAGCATCTTCACCTCCCTCGGCACCTTTGCTTCCTGCAGAGTGTCGGGGGAGGTTTGCGTTTTACCAGCTGAAGCGTGGATCGATATCCTCAGGGTCTACATTGAGGTAGTTGGCTACAAGGGCGGTGAGGACGGTAGCGAGTAGCTCCTCGCGCTCCTGAGCTGAGCGCACGCGTTCTTCCACGGGCATACGGAAAATGACGAGGCGGGCACGCGTAGGCTGCCCCGCTGAATCAACGCCAGCCGGCACAATGCGTCCCAAGGGGATGGGGCCATCCGCGATGATCTCATCTGGCATCACCGTCATATCTACAGACAGGCGCATGCGAGGCACAGTGTCGACGGCGAGATCTAGGCCCGCGAGCTGTTCGGCGAAGGCGTTCTGAATGGGGGCATAGGCTTCAAGCACCGCCATGTCGAAGCGCTCGGCGCTGCTGCGATAGCGCGGTGTTGCATGCGGCAGCAGTGGCCCACGGGCGCCGCGGCCGTGGCGGTGGCGGGCCGGGCGAATGTGGGGGCGAGGCGTGGTCATGCGGCTTAGTTTAAGGCGCACTGGCATCCCTTCGTCATGGGGCGCGCCGCGTGGGACTATCTAAATCTCAAGTTTGGGTTTAGACTTGGGCCCGTGAATAGCTCCCGCCGTTGCTCCCGCCCCGGCTGCGGCCGCCCCGCCGTGGCGACGTTGACCTATGCCTACGCTCAGCAGACTGCCGTCGTGGGCCCGCTTTCTGAGGACACCGATCCCCATGCCTGGGACCTGTGTGAGAAGCACAGTGAGCGCATTACGGCACCACAAGGGTGGGAGATGGTGCGCGTCGACCGCATTGAGCTCGATGAGGATGATGATCTCACCGCGCTGGCTGAGGCCGTGCGTGAGGCCGGCCGTGTGACCACCGGGCTTGTCGACGATTCCACGACTGGCTCTGGCGCAGATCCCATTGATTACTCCGCCAACTTTGATGGTGCAGACCCGCGTAACTCCAACCATCCAGTCTTCCGCACTCGCCGTGTTCATGACGCTCGTCAGCGCCGCCGCGCACACCTCACGGTAGTGCCGGACGCCGACTAACCGGACTGCACAGGGGGGCACGGGTATGCTTGTGGGCTATGCGAACTCGTGAACAGCTCAATGCAGTGATTAAAGCCTATGACGTCCGCGGCGTCGTGGGCGAGGATATCGACGAAACTTTCGTGCGCGATACTGGCGCGGCCTATGCTGCGATTCTCCGCGGTGAAGGTGAGAGCACCGTAGCGGTGGGCCATGACATGCGCCCATCCTCCCCACAGCTGGCTGCTGCCTTCGCTGAGGGTGCCGCCGGCCAAGGCGTCAACGTCATCATGCTGGGACTGACCTCCACCGATGAGCTCTACTTTGCAGCTGGTGACCTGAACTGTGCGGGGGCAATGTTTACCGCCTCGCACAACCCAGCTAAGTACAACGGCATCAAGCTGTGCCGCGCGGGAGCGGTGCCGGTGGGCCAGGAGACTGGTTTGGAGCAGATCAAGGACATGCTGATTGAGGGCACCCCTGCCTTCGATGGCGAGCCTGGCTCCATTGCCAAGCGTGAAGTGCTGGGTGACTATGCAGCTTTCCTCCGCGGTCTGGTCCCGTTGGAAAACTCGCGCCCGCTCGTGGTCGCCGTGGATGCTGCCAACGGGATGGGCGGCCACACCGTCCCAGCAGTGTTTGAGGGACTGCCTTTTGACGTGCGTGATCTGTACTTTGAACTGGACGGAACCTTCCCCAACCATGAGGCCAATCCGCTGGATCCGAAGAACTTGGTAGATCTGCAGAAGTTCACTGTTGAACAGAAGGCTGACATTGGCCTGGCTTTTGATGGTGACGCGGACCGATGCTTTGTCGTGGATGAGAAGGGTCAGCCGGTTTCGCCGTCTGCAATCTGTGCGTTGGTGGCTGAGCGCTACCTAGATAAGTTCCCCGGCGCCACGGTCATCCACAATCTCATTACGTCGAAGACGGTTCCGGAACTCATCGCAGAGAAGGGTGGCACAGCGGTGCGCACTCGCGTGGGGCACTCCTTCATTAAGGCACAGATGGCTGAGCACCAGGCGGTCTTTGGTGGTGAGCACTCGGCTCATTACTACTTCCAGGAATTTTGGAATGCAGATTCCGGCATGCTTGCGGCTATGCACGTGCTGGCAGCGCTGGGTGAGCAGGATAAGCCGCTGAGCGAGCTCATGGCGCAGTACTCGCGCTACGAGGCCTCCGGTGAGATCAACTCGACCGTGGATGACCAGAAGGCAACGACACAGCGCGTGCTCGATGAGCTGGCGGACAAGATTGAGTCCGTCGACGAGCTCGATGGTGTCACCGTTGAACTTAAGGGGACCGATGCTTGGTTTAATGTGCGGGCCTCTAACACGGAGCCGCTGCTGCGGCTCAACGTTGAAGCCAAGACCGAGGACGAGGTTCAGGCCATCGTTGACGAGGTGCTGGGTATCATTCGCGCCTAGCGCGAGGGCATGAGCCTTCACGCGCAGTCCTTGAGACAAGAACTGCCCTAACTGACGAGCTTCTCCGCGTTAATTGTGGCGGAAGCGAGAGTTTCGTCAGATAGGGCAGTTTTAGTTCGGGTACGGCCGTAGCGTTGGCGGAGAGGGGGCTGGCGAAGGAGGCTGGGCTGTGGGCCCATCCTTGAGACAGCAGCCTAGTCGCCGCGCGAGTTGAGAACCATCTCTTCCCACTCGACAAACTTCTTGCGCTCGCGGCCCTCGGCCTCACCCAAAGCGCGCTCGGCGGCGTCGAGCTTCTTCCAGCCTTCCCAGGTCAGGTGTTCGAGTCCCTTGGACTCGAAGAGGTCGACGATGTCCTCGTCACGGGAGTGGGAGAGGTTGCCCGCTTCGGCGTCATCAAGCAGCATGCCGATGGTCTCCGTCGCATCGGACTTGGTGTTACCGATAAGCCCCACCGGACCGCGCTTGATCCAGCCGGTGGTGTAAAGGCCCGGCACGATGGTGCCGTCGAGGTCAATGACGTGGCCACCGTCGTTGTTAATGACGTTCTTCTGCGCATTGAAAGGCACGCCGTCGATGGCATCGGAGCGGTAGCCCACCGCCAGGTAGACGGCCTGTGCCGGCCACTCGGTGAACTTGCCGGTTCCGGAGACGGAACCGTCGCCGTTGAGCGCGGTACGTTCGGTCTTTACTGCGGTAACCTTGCCGTTCTCCCCGATGAACTCCACCGGCTGCTCAAAGAGGTGAATCTGCAGGGTGTGCGGGGCATCCTTGGGTTCGCGGATGGCGTAGCCCTCGAGAGTCTGGCACACGAGGTCGCAGGACTTTGCTTCCTCGCGGGCCTTGAGGGAGGCCTCGTCGTAGTCGATGTCCTCCGGGTCCACCACCACGTTGATGGTGGGGGAGTGGTCGAGCTCCTTGAGCTCCAGCGGGGTGAACTTTGCCTGAGCCGGGCCGCGACGGCCGAAGACGCGCACGGTGGTGGCCTGGTTCTTGGCCAGAGATTCGTAGACGTTATCCGAAATCTCGGTGGATTCCTTGAGCTCGTCACCGGTCTTGGCCAGGATTCGGGCGACGTCAAGGCCCACGTTGCCCACACCAATGACGGCAACTTCTTCGGCGGAGAGATCCCAGGAGCGCTCGAAGCGCGGGTTGCCGTCGTAGAAGCCAACGAACTCACCGGCGCCGTGTACGCCTTCAAGATCAGAGCCGGGGATGGACATGCCAAGGTCGCCGACGGCGCCGGTGGCGAAGACGATGGCGTCGTAGTACTCCTCCAGCTCAGCCACGGTGACATCGCGGCCGACGGTGATGTTGGACAGCAGTCGAATCTGTTCGCTATCGAGCACACGGTGCAGGGAATTGACGATTCCCTTAATGCGCGGGTGGTCCGGGGCCACGCCGTAGCGGATGAGGCCGAATGGTGCTGGCATCTGCTCGATGAGATCGATCTGAACGTTGCCGCCGGTCTTCTTAATCAAGATATCGGAGGCGTAAATGCCGGCCGGGCCGGCACCAATGACGGCTACTTTCAGGGGCTGCTGGGTCATGGATGGCCTTTCGGAGTGTTGTGCTAACTAACGAAAGCTTAGGTCTTAAACAAGCGTGGGGTTTATTGAACCGGCTTGTCTGCTCAAGGGCAACTGTGCCTAATTACATTCGGAGAACATTGTGGCATAGACGCAGCGTGCTTTGCATATTGCCGCGAAAATAAAAAAGACTGCTTTGTCTGTTCTGTCTAGACCGGTAGGTTTTCACTATCCGACGAAAGGCAGCAGACTATGACCACCGCCACAAAGCGACCGGCCCGCGCGAAGAAGCCCGAAGGACAGTGGAAGATTGATGGCACCTCCCCACTCAACGGGGATGAAGAGATTAAGCAGGCCGATGAGGCGCTCGCTGTACGTCAGCGTGTCATTGACATCTACTCCAAGGAAGGATTTTCCTCGATTCCCGCGGAGGATCTCGCTCCGCGCTTTAAGTGGCTCGGCCTTTACACCCAGCGCAACCAGAACCTTGGCGGTGAAATGACCTCGAAGCTCTCCAACGCAGAGTTGCAGGATGAGTACTTCATGATGCGCGTGCGTTTTGACGGTGGCGTAGCGGATCCCGCCAAGCTGCGCGCAGTGGGTGAGATCTCTCGAGATTATGCGCGCTCCACCGCGGATTTCACCGACCGCCAGAATATTCAGCTGCACTGGATTCAGATCGAGAATGTCCCCACCATCTGGGAGAAGCTGCGCTCCGTTGGGCTGGATACTCTGTTGGGCTGTGGTGACGTGCCCCGCGTTATTCTGGGTTCCCCCGTGGCGGGCGTGGCCGTTGACGAGATTATCGATGCCACCCCGGCTATCGAGGAGATTAAGAACAATTACCTTCCGCGCGAAGAGTTCCACAACCTGCCGCGCAAGTTCAAGACCGCTATTTCCGGTAATGCTCGTCAAGACGTGACCCACGAGATTCAGGACATTGCTTTCGTCGGTACCAATCATCCTGAGCACGGCCCTGGCTTCGATTGCTTCGTGGGAGGTGGCCTGTCCACCAATCCAATGCTGTCGCAGTCCCTGGGCGCGTGGATTCCGCTCGAGCGCGTCCCCGAGGTCTGGGCCGGTGTGGCCCGCATCTTCCGTGATTATGGTTTCCGCCGCAACCGTAACCGTGCACGCCTGAAATTCCTCGTGGCGCAGTGGGGCATTGAGAAGTTCCGCCAGGTGCTGGAGGACGAGTACTTGGATGAGCCGCTTCTCGACGGCCACCCCCTCCCCGTTGCCCCCGGCAACCGCGATCACGTGGGCGTGCATCGCCAGAAGGATGGCAAGTTCTACGTCGGCGTGAAACCAACCGTGGGCCATGCCACGGGTGAGCAGCTCATTGCCATCGCAGATGTGGCCGAGAAGTTCGGCATCACCCGCATTCGCACCACTCCGATGAAGGAACTGCTCTTCCTTGATGTGGAGGAAAAAGACATCCCGGAGCTGTCTCGTGCACTCGATGAGACGGGCTTGTACTCGCAGCCCTCAGAGTTCCGCCGCGGTGTCATTTCTTGCACCGGCCTGGAGTTCTGCAAGTTGGCGCACGTGACCACCAAGGCCCGCGCTATCGAGCTTGTTGACATTCTCGAAGACACCCTGGGTGATCTGGATGTGCCAATCTCCATTGCCCTCAACGGCTGCCCGAACGCCTGCGCCCGTTCGCAGGTCTCTGACATCGGCCTCAAGGGCCAGATCGTCACCGATGAAGACGGCAACCGTGTCGAAGGTTTCCAGGTGCATCTCGGTGGCGCGCTGGGGCTGTCCCCGGACTGGGGCCGCAAGCTGCGTGGACACAAGGTCATTGCTGATGAAGTTCCGGAGTATGTCATCCGGCTGGTGAGTAAGTACAAGGAGCAGCGCGAAGACGGCGAAGAGTTCCGCCACTGGGTCTTGCGCGCCGAGGAGGAGGATCTGCAGTGAACTTCCGCCGCCAGCCCAACCCTAACCGCAATCATCCGGCCCATTGCCCCTACTGCGCCGGTACGGATCTCTTCCCGGATGAGGAAGATGACTTTGCCTGGAAGTGCCAGGAGTGCTTGCGCATCTTCTCGCTGCGATTCCACGGTCAGGATGATGCCCCGGTAGCCCCTGCACCGGCGCTCTCTGCGAACGAGGCGCTCAAGCGCTCCTTGGCTCGCCGCGGCCACTCCACCGCGCCCAAGGACTAAAGACTGAAGAAGGAGGGCCGCCATGACCGCATTGATTACCCTGTCGCACGGCTCGCGCCACCCTGAGGCCGCGTCAAGCGTGGAGGCCTTGACCCGCGCTGCGGGGGTGCTCACTGGCGTGCCTGCTGTGGCAGCGCATCTGGAGTTCAACACTCCAACTCTGGAGGCCGCAGCTCAGGGATTGGCTGCGCGCGGTGAGCGCGAGGCAGTCGTCGTGCCATTGCTGTTCACCGAGGGCTATCACCAGCGCGTGGACGTTCCCGCTGCGCTCGACAGCGCCTCCGCGTCGACCGGGCTCATCCTTCACCGAGCACGGGGGCTCGGTACCGGTGAGGACATGGCCCAACTGCTGGCTACGCGAGTTCCCGAGGAAGCCAGCAAGGTCATGGTGTATTCCGTGGGTTCTTCTGATGCGAGTGCCAATGCCGCGGTGGCCCGACTCGCGCGCCGCGTGGGCGAGATTGCCGGGTGTGAATGCTCTGCTGCCTATGCCACGGGCCCTAAGGCCGTCGCCGAACAGAACTTTTCACCGCGCGAGCATGGGGAGGTTGTCGTACCCTTATTTGTTAGCCCTGGACTCTTGCTTGACCGCCTCGATGGTGGCTTGACCACGGCTTCGCAACGTCAGGTGCTCCCGCCGCTCGGGACAGCCCTTGCGGAGATTGTCTCCCAGCGCTATCAGGAGGTGGCCCATGCGTAGTCTCATACTTATCGCTCTCGCGGGGGCTGCGGCGCAGCTTGTCGACGGCGGCATTGGCATGGGCTTCGGTGTCACCTCCACCACCATTCTGCTGCTCGCGGGCTTGGGTCCGGCCACGGCCTCCGCCGTGGTGCATACCTCCGAGCTGGGCACGACGCTCGTCTCTGGAATCAGTCACTGGCGCTTTGGCAATGTACATTGGCCGACAGTGCTCAAGCTGGGCGTTCCCGGAGGAATCTCAGCCTTCCTGGGTGCGACATTACTGTCGAATCTGTCGCTCGAAGCGGCAGCTCCCGTCACCTCGGCCATCCTCGTCATCATGGGCATCAATCTGGTGTGGCGTTTTTCTCAGCCGCGCCGGAAGAAGCCCCTGACAGCCCGCTCGCATTCCACGCCTTTCCTCGCCGGTCTTGGCGTGGTTGGCGGCTTCGTCGACGCCTCCGGGGGCGGCGGATGGGGGCCGATTTCCACCTCGACGCTCTTGGCGGTGGGCAGTGAGCAGCCTCGCCGCATCGTCGGCACGGTCAACACCGCTGAGTTTCTTGTTACTTTCGGTGCGACCGCAGGGTTCCTGGTCGGCCTCTGGGAACAGATCGTGGCCAATGCCGCGGCCGTTGTGGCACTGCTGATCGGTGGCACCATCACCGCGCCAATCGCGGCGTGGCTCATCTCGCGCGTGAACCCCACAGTGCTGGGCGGGCTTGTGGGCACTGCCATCGTCACGCTCAACGTGCCTAGAGCCTTGGGCTGGGCGCTGCCGCATCCGGCCATCCTTGGTCTTCAAATCGCGGCGCTCGTCGTGGGCGTGGGCCTCTCCGTGTGGGCGAGCCGGCGCCGCACCCGCTGTGAGCGTGAGGGGAATCAGGACGGCCGTCACGCACCGGCGCGCGGCGGTAGCCGAGTTGTGGTTTCTTCAGAGCCAGAAGCTGCCGAATCGACGGAACCGGTGGGTGTCAACGCTGACTAAAGCCCAGCAACCTCGCCAATGACGATGACGGCCGGCGGGGCCACCGCTTTGTCCTCCATCGTGGAACCAAGCGTGGAGAGCTGGCAGCTAAAAACGCGCTCCTCAGCGAGGGAGCCTTCTTGGATGATGCGCACGGGGGTGTGGGGCGGGAGGGAGGCGTCGATAAGCGCTGCGGCAATGGCTGCGGCATTCTTCACCCCCATGATGACGGACAGGGTTGCTCCCGACTGTGCCAAGGCGGCCCAATCCACCAGTGACTTCGGGTGGCCCGGCGGGAGGTGGCCGGAAACCACGGTGAGAGCATGGACCATGCCGCGATGCGTGACCGGGGTCCCGGCCAACGCCGGGACGGCCACGGCCGAGGTGACGCCGGGGATAACCTCCACGGGAATACCCGCGTCCGTGAGTGCTGTGAGCTCCTCAAAGCCGCGTCCGAAGACATACGGATCCCCGCCCTTGAGGCGCACCACGCGGCGGCCTGCTCGAGCCTGTTCAATGAGGATCTCGTTGATGCGCTCCTGAGCCACCTGCTTGCGGTAGGGGATCTTGGAGACGTCGATAAGCTCCTTGGCGTCAATGTCACACAACCGATCCAGCTGTGCGGTAGGGCCGAGATGATCCGCCACAATAACGTCTGCGGCCTGCAGAGCGTGCATGCCGCGCACGGTGATGAGGTCCCACGCGCCCGGGCCGCCGCCGACAAGGACTACCGGATGAATGCTCATGGCCACTCATCCTAGCTATGCTCGGGCTCATGACTTCCTATGACCCCGAAACCGTGCGCTTCTTCGACGTTGCCCACGAAGGAGCCCAAGCCCGTGTCGTGGCCTCTGCTGTGCCCGACCTCGCTCGAGTCCTGGGCGGAATGCGCCCGCGGTCCCTCGTCATCCTTGCCGCAGACCAGATTTCGCGCGCCGCCGCGCACGTAGCCGTGGGCCTAGCCGAGCCAGCGGATGTGCCCATCATGGTCAGTGAGTCTTTGCCGCGCTTTACAGGCGCACTGGATGTTGTCGTTGTAGCAGGGGAGAGCCTGTGGGCAGAGCGCGCGCTCCATGATGCAGCGCGGCGCGGCGCAACCACCGTGCTTGTCGACGTCCTAGAGGACCCACCTGAAGACACCATCGTGATCGATGCTCTGCCCACAACAGAAGGAGTCTCCCCAGTACGAGCTATCACCGCGCTCCACGCGGTGCAGGCAGTACTGAGCGAAGACCCAGAGTTGGTGGCACGCCGTCTCGACGACGTTGCAGACGCAATCGACCGCGAGATTGACGCGCTGTCCCCGCACCGCGATGCCACCACCAACCCTGGGCGAGCCCTGCGTGAGTTCGCGGAGGGCGGGCGCGTCGTTCACAGCAGCGGGGTGGACCCCTATGGTTTCTCGGACGAACGCACCCGCGTGGACCTCGGTGCGCTCGTTGCCCGCATGGCAGGCGCACTCTGGTCAGTTCATGGCCTCGGCGGCACCGTCGTGGATGCGGAAGGTGTGGGGCCACTTCTTAAGGACGCGCCGACAGATATCTTCTACGACCCGTTTGAGGACGAGGAGCCTTTGGTACCCTTGAAAATTGTTTTATGGGGCCAGGAAGAGGCGAACCTGCCCCATTCCTTCGCTGCAGCGAGCGCCGACCCCGACTGTGGAGATGTGGCTCGCGCGCTGCAGTTGATTACGCGGAGTTATGCCGCGACCGCCTATGACGTGAAATAGAGGATGTCAATGAAGCTGCTTGAGAGCGCTGCCCGCAATTACTCCTGGGGTTCGCGCACGCTGATACCGAACCTATTAGGCGAACCAGAGACTCAGAGCCCTGTTGCTGAGCTGTGGTTCGGCGCACACCCCGCGGATCCCTCAACGATTGATGGCGAACGACTCGACGGCATTATCGCTGCCGACCCAGAAAGCCACGTAGGCCCGCGAGTGACGGCTGACTACGGCGAGAAGCTCCCCTTCCTCCTGAAAATCCTCGCCGCAGCGGAACCGCTGTCACTGCAGGCACACCCGTCCAAAGTCCAGGCCGAAGAAGGCTTTGCCCGAGAGAACGAGGCCGGAATTGACCTGACCGCCTCCAACCGCAACTACAAGGATGACAACCACAAGCCAGAGCTCATCGTGGCGCTCACGGAGTTCTACGCCATGGCGGGCTTTCGTCCACTGGAACAGACTCGTCGCCTCTTTGCCGCGCTGGACTGCCCAGAGCTCGACCACTACGTGAGCATGCTGGCGGACGATCCCGCGGCCGAAAATGATAACCTCCGCGCCCTGTTCACAACGTGGATCACCATTCCCGGTGCCAAGCGCAAGGAACTTATTAACGCCGTGGTCGCTGCCGGTGAGCGCCTTCGTGAGCACGCTGCTGGCGACGAGTGGATGCGCACGGTCATGGACACCGTGGCTCAGCTCAACGAGCAGTACCCGGGTGATATCGGCGTTCTGGGCGCACTGTTGCTCAATCACTTGGTACTGCAGCCAGGTGAAGCGATCTACCTCAACGCCGGTGAGCTGCACGCCTACGTCTCCGGCTTGGGCGTAGAAATTATGGCTAACTCCGACAATGTGCTCCGAGGCGGCCTCACCCCGAAGTTCGTGGATGTTCCGGAATTGGTGAAGGTCCTGACTTATTCCGCCGCGGAGGACCCGCGCGTGGCGCAGGTAGACAAGTCGGGCCAAGACAACGTTCACGGCGCCCAGGCGTGGTCATACCCGGTACCAATTGAGGAATTTGCCCTCGACCGCGTAGAGCTTTCCGGTGAGGACTCCGTGGACGTGGATTTCGACGGCCCCATTATCGTCTTGTGCACATCCGGTGTGGCAGCTCTCAGCAACGAGCAGGGCGACAGCATTGAGCTGACCGCCGGTCATGCTGCGTGGCTTCCGGCACATGACCCTGCCGCCACAATCCGCGCTGTGGAAGGTAAGAGCGCGCAGGTGTTCGTCGCGCGAGTGTAGGCCCGATCACATGACCACCCAAGCTCGTGGAGCTTGGGTGGTCATGGTTATGCGCTGGGTGCTTTAGGGAGCGTCAGCGGTGCTGCCAGACAGCTCGGCTGGAGAGGAGGGCATCTCTGGAATTTCCGCAGAGTCTTCCTCGACAGGAGTCGTACCCTCCGGGGAGTCCTCGGACGTTGTGTCACGTGGGCTGGGGGATGGGCCAAGAGAGGCAGTCTGGACGGATGGCTCCTCGGCGGCGGGCCTGTCGTCGGTAGGAGCTGCCGGAGTCGGGGCCTCGTTGGTGTGAGAAGCTTCCTGCTCGAGGGCGTTGGCGAGCTGAGCCAGCTCCTCGGATTCCCTTCGAGCTGCCTCTTCTTGTGCCTTCTTCTCCGCGTCAGTTGGTTCGTTAAACCCTGCACCGTCGCGTGGCTCTTCCCTGGGCTTTGGTGCTTCTGGAGTCCATCCTGCAGGTTGTGGGGTTGGGTTGTCGCGGTGTGGGGCATCCGCATCGCTCGGCGCCTGAGTGTGCTCTGGCACGTGGGACGGCTGCGGAGCAGGGGAGGCCTGCGGCCCGCTATCACGTGAGTCGGAGTCATCCTGGTGATTCTCGTGCGCGTCCTGCGGGGAGGCGGTGTGCGGCGCTGGCTGGGCGGTGGGCTCCGAACCCGGGGTGACCTTCTGGGTGGACTCTGGGGAAGGAGCGGCAGGCGAGGGTGCTGTGGATTGATCTGCGGGCAGCGGGGTTAGCGGGTAGTTGCTTTCAGTTCTCTGATCCTGCGGTTGCTGATTGTTCAGTGCGGACACGTTGTCAGGGCGGTAAACCGCCGTCGGGCGGGCCGGCTCCGTGCGGTTGAAAACTGCATTGGGTGCCAAGTACGGGTCATCCGCGGGAGCGGCAATCTGCGCCTGCGAAGACTTTGGTTGTGGGGCAGAGGCAGTGGTCGTGTAGGAATGCTCCGCGGACGAGGATGTCGTCGTAGTGACGGAGGCGCTGGTCCCAGCGGTCGCCGCCGAGGGCTCCGTTAAAACAGACTCCGGAGCGCTCATCTGCCAGACAGCAATGCCAATGGCCACCGCGCACAGGAGACCCGCCGCCACAAAAGCGAGGACGCGGCGTGGGGTGCTGGTCATGCTGGGGTCTCCTTTCCGCGCAGAAGGTCACAAGTCGGTAACAACGATAGCATGAAAACCAGCGCAGCTGGTGGTTCCCCTTTCGGCGCCCACATGTGCACAGGATTTTGCCAGGAAAAGGTCGTTTGGCATCGTCCACACGGCCCAGTGTCGTGGCCCTAGACACGGTACGGTGAAGACTAGCGTGACACGGTCTAAAGAATGGTAAAACGTGGGTAAGAGACCTCCCTCGAGGCGAGGAGTGCTGTCGCCCACCACCCCCACAGTTACAGATTTCAGCATCAAGCACCAAGTATGAACAAGCACTAGGTATTAAGGAGAAAACCAATGAGCTCATGGGACGAAGACATCTTCACTGACGAGGCTAACGTCGACTTCCTCGACGAACTGTCGGACCTCGAAGACGACGATATCGTGGCTGCGGTGGATGATGCCTGTGCGCTTGCGGTCTCCGGGGAGGACCAGACCGACGAGGAACAACGCAACGCTCTGGCGGCTGCCACCATCGCTGCAATTTGGGCTGGCGCCCCGTTTAGTGCTGGTGACGTGGTGGAGGACTATCCCTTCATTCGCGAGCTTGCGGGATCCGGTAGCGAGAACCTCAATGAGCATGCTGTGGAGTTGCTTGAAAGCGTAGAAGAGGACTACGACCTCGAGGCTTTCATCGAGGCGCTGTCGTAGTTTTAGAGGTTTTCTACCAGTATGCTGATCAGTATTGAAGGTATCGACGGCGCCGGCAAGAACACCGTCACCCTGCGTCTGTGCGAAGAGCTTGACTGCGCGGTTGAGGTCCTGAGTTTCCCGCGCTATGAGGATTCCATCCATGCACAGCTCGCGCAGCAGGCGCTGTACGGCAATATGGGAGACCTCACCGATTCTGCCTATGGCATGGCCACGCTTTTTGCCTTGGATCGATTGGGTGCGAAGGAGCAGCTGATTGCCGCAGCTGAGGACACCTCGTCCCTTCTCATTCTTGATCGTTATGTGGCCTCCAATGCGGCATATTCGGCTGCCCGAGTGGGTGAGGAGGCCGTCGTTCAGTGGATTTATGACCTAGAGTTTGAACGTTTCGGCCTGCCTGTCCCTCAGCTGCAGATTTTCCTCGATACGGACGTGGCAGTGGCCGGTCAGCGCGCGGTCACCCGGGCGGCGGAGGACGGAACCCGGTCCCGTGACCGCTATGAGCGCGATGCTGGGCTTCAAGCCCGTACGGCCGCTGCCTACCGGCGATTGGCAGATCAGAAGTGGGCAGGGCGGTGGATCGCCACCGCGGATGCCGATATGATTATTCAATCTGTCAAGGACCTTGTAGGAGAACAGTAACGTGGCACCGAAAATCTTGGTCGTGGATGATGACCCGGCAATTGCCGAAATGCTTACCATCGTGCTCGAAGCCGAAGGCTTGGAGCCTATCGCTGTCAATGACGGTAATGAGGCCATTCCTGCCTTCCACGCACACGACCCTGATCTGATCTTGCTGGACCTCATGCTGCCGGGCATGAACGGTGTGGATATCTGCCGCGCCATCCGCACGGAATCTTCGGTACCCATCGTGATGCTCACTGCAAAAACGGACACCGTTGATGTTGTGTTGGGCCTCGAGTCTGGCGCCGATGATTACATCACTAAGCCTTTCAAGCCCAAGGAGCTGATCGCTCGCATTCGCGCACGTTTGCGCCGCACGGATTCTTCTTCTGGTGAAATGATTGAGGTGGGGGACCTGCTTATCGATGTCCCCGAACACACCGTCACTCGCAAGGGCGGTGAGGAGATTTCCCTGACGCCCCTGGAATTCGACCTCCTGCTCGAGATGGCCCGCAAGCCCGGTCAGGTGCATACCCGTGAAGCGTTGTTGGAGTCCGTGTGGGGTTACCGCCACGCTTCGGATACGCGTCTGGTGAATGTGCACGTGCAGCGTCTGCGCGCCAAGATCGAGCACGATCCGGAAGATCCACGCATCGTTCTCACTGTGCGCGGCGTGGGATACAAGACCGGAAAAATCGGCGAGTAAAGGACAGCCGTTATTTTTGTTGGGTTGAGACGCGTCAAGGACGGCGTCGTCGAGCGCTGGCGCACATCCCTGCAGACCCGCGTAATCGGCATGATTCTCGTGGCCTCCGCAGTGGTCATGCTGTTCTTGGCGTATGCGCTGGTCTCCGTGCTGACACAGCAGCTGGTGAGCCAGAAGGAAGACACTGCGCTGCAGGAGCTTGAGCGTGCCCGCGTGGCCGTTGAACAGCAGATTGATGCGACTGGTACGGCGAACTCAACGCAGGTTCGCATCAACTCGGCGCGTGCGGCACTGGGTCAAATGTCAGCGCAGCAAAATGATGCGCAGGCGGTCTATGAGCCGGTTGTCGTCGTCGACAACTCCGACGGGACTGCCACAACCTCCCCAGAGGGCTACCGCATTCCAGAGGGGATGCGCGAGCTCGTCGGCCGCGGGCAGATTGTGCAGCAATACGCCACCGTGGACCAGCAGTCAGGCGCCACCTATAACGCGCTCATGGTGGGCACACCTATCGAGTGCGATATCCCCAACACGCAGGTATACCTTGTGCTCTCGATGGAGTCCGAGGAGTCCACAATGGCGCTGATGCGCGGTTTGCTCTCCGCAGCTGGGGTGGTTGTTGTGGTGCTGCTCGTAGGTATTGCGTGGCTGGCTACCCAGCAGGTCATTACCCCAATTCGGTCGGCATCCCGCATTGCACAGCGTCTGGCCGCTGGGCATCTGCGTGAGCGCATGGTGGTGAATTCTGATGATGAAATGGGCCGCCTTGCTTCCTCCTTTAACGACATGGCGGACAAGCTGTCTAAACAGATTGCGCAGTTGGAGGAATACGGCGACTTGCAACGCCAGTTCACTTCTGACGTATCGCATGAGCTGCGTACTCCGCTGACGACGGTGCGCATGGCTGCGGACGTCATCGCTGCCGACGCCGATGATTTCAATCCTTATACCAAGCGCTCGACCGAGCTTCTCATCAAAGAGTTGGACCGTTTTGAGGAGCTCCTGGCGGATCTGTTGGAGATCTCGCGCCATGATGCCGGCGTTGCAGATTTGTCGACGGCATCCATTGACATTCGCTCCTGCATCGATTCCGCTATGAGCCAGGTTGAGCACCTTGCGGAAGAACTGGGAGTCGAGGTTCGCGTCAACGCCCCAGGAGAGGCTGTGACCGTGGAATGCGATTCACGTCGCGTTGAGCGTATTTTGCGCAACCTTTTGGCCAACGCCATCGACCACTCTGAGGGTAATCCTGTCACGGTGGACGTCGCTGCGACTGATGACGCCGTCGGAATCGCCGTGACAGACTCCGGAGTGGGCCTGAAAGAGGGGCAAGAGGAGCTCGTGTTCAATCGTTTTTGGCGTGCGGATTCTTCACGCAAGCGCCACTCCGGCGGTACTGGCCTGGGCTTGGCTATTGCGCGTGAGGATGCCGTATTGCATGGCGGCACTCTGGATGCGACAGGATACTTGGGCGTGGGTTCGCGTTTCCGACTCATCCTCCCGCGCACTCCAGGTCACAAGATAGAGTCCGAGCCTATTGCTTTGGTGGTACCGGGAGCACCGAGCCCGGACCAGATTCACGCAGATGAGCAAGCTGCCTTGCCCTCCGGCTTCAGCTCTGAAAGCGTGGGCGTAGCGAGCGTAGTAGACGGCATGGGAATGGTGGGAAACACGGTTACCGTCGACGCCGCATTCCGAGACAGCGGCGCCACTGCGTCACAGAGCACGACCACCGGGGATGACGCCGGCATCGTGTGGCCCTCGGAACGTGAGTCCCGAGCTGCTGCCGCTATGGACTCGGAGACTCCCTTCAACCAGGAGCGCGTTGCCGATTTCGACGAGGAGGCCCAGCGATGACCCCCGCTCGCCGTGTTCTCGCTGTTCTCAGCTGTATCTCACTGAGCACTCTCGTGGGCTGCTCTACACTGCCGCATGACACCGACCCCCAGGTCATAGGCACCTTTGAACCACACGAACGGGTCGAGGATGCCGTCGTCGAACCGCGTACCGATAGTGACCCGGATCTTTTGATCCGTGATTTCTATTCCGCGGCGGCGATCCCCACTAGCAACTACGCCGCCGCACGCACCTTCCTGGCCTCCGACATTGCTGACACATGGGATCCCACGAATACGGTCCTTGTCGTGGATTCCATCGATCTGGTGACCTCCAAGATGGACGATGGTGTGTTGGAGTATTCGGTGCGCGGCAACATCATCGGCCGCCTCGCCGATGGCGGTGCCTATGTTCCCGATAACTCACGCATTGAGGCCACCGTCCGCCTGAGCCAATTTGATGGTCAGTGGCGGATTACGGATCTGCCCACTGGTGCGGTTATCGAGCGCACCGAGTTGCGCAACCGTTATCGCCCTCAGTCGTTGTATTTCTATGACGTCACCCAGCGCGTGCTCGTCGCTGATAGGCGGTGGCTCTACACAGGTAAGGATTCCATCGCCGCTGAGCTCGTGACGCTGCTGCTCCAGGGGGCATCCTCCGATATCTCGCCGGCCATTTCCACCCTGGTTCCTAAGGACGCCACCTTCCTGGGGATCAACGACGGGGTGTATGAGTTCAGCGGCATGTCAGGAATGTCGCAGGAGGAACGCCTCAAGTTCGCAGCCCAGTTGGTGTGGACGCTCAACAATGCGGAAGTGGCTAGCACTGTGCGAGCCACCATCGACGGCAGCCCCATGGTTGATGGCATGGAGGAGATGACCATCGATGACTTCGCGGAGTTTAACCCGGAAGTCGCGGCGCAATCCGTGGCCAAGCTCTATGCGGTCAATGATGGCTCCCTTCTTGACATCACCGCGGACGGGCCCACCGAGCTCGCTGGCCCACCTGGCGAGATCAGCGATATTCAATCCGCCGACATCTCAGATGAGGGATTAGTGGCGGCCATACGCAAGCGTTCCGAGAATGAGTCACAGCTATTCATGGGCGAGCTCGACCACAACCTTGGTGATTCCGTCACGGGCAAAACGCTTGCCCGCCCCACGTTCGAGATGGGCGGTCAAGTGGCATGGACCGTCATCGACGGCGAACATGTCGTTCGCGTGACGCGGTCTCCGGCTACTGGTGAACTGAGCACGTCTGAGGTGGATACCTCGGCTCTCGATAGCATTGATGGCGAGATCTCCGTCATCCGCCTATCCACTACGGGGGCGCGTATCGCCATGATTATCGACGGCAGCATCTACACTGGCGTCGTTGCTCGTGCGACCTCGGGAGAGCGGCGCATTGTCAATGTCCACCAGGTCGGCCCTGAGCTCACTGGCTCGGCGCTCTCGTTGGAATGGCAAGCTGATGGCTCACTGCTGGTAGGCACGTCAGCCTCGAGCTCGCCGGTATGGCGTGTGGAGCAGGATGGATCTGCTGCCACCACGTTGCCGACGGGTAACATCACTGCTCCCGTGGTCGCGGTGGCAGCGTCGCCGTCGACGCTGTATGTCACCGACACCCACGCGACTTTGCAGATGCCCGCAGGTGGCTCGGAGAGCTCCTACTGGCGTGAGGTCGATGGTTTGCGCGGCGTGCGGTCCTCACCGATTGTCCCGCGTTAAGCTTCGCTTCGGCAGTCTCACCACAGCAACGTCGCGTCGTCACGGCTACTGTAGGCGCTATGCCGAAGAACTGGGGGATGGGGGAGCTGGCCGCCTCGCTCGTGGAACTCGTCCTACCGCGTCCCTGTGCCGGCTGCGGCGCAGCGACTGAAGCGGGAGGGGTGCTCTGTGGTGCTTGCCAGGAGCATCTGCGCCACGTTCCGCGCCGGGTGGAACGGCCGATTCCACTGGGCTTTCCCGCGTGGGCGTTGGGGCCCTATTCGGATACGCGCCGTGGCGTCATCATTGCGATGAAAGAACGCGGTAATCAGGCGGTGCGCAGGCACGTCGGTGCGGTGCTGGCGGCGGGGATCGAGTATCTGCGTGCGCGTGGCGATATTCCAGAGACGGCCGTGTTGGTGCCCGCGCCGACTCGGGCTTCCTCGGCGCGTCAGCGAGGGGGAGATCCCGTTACCGCGATGTGTGAGGCGGCTGAGGCACGCCTGCCGGGTTGGCGGACGGTGGTCGCCCTGGCCACAGCAGAATCAAGCGCAGACCAGTCGGAGCTTACGGCAGGGGAGCGAGCCGACAATATGCGATCGGCAGTGCTGTTGCGTCCCTGTGCGCAGCAGCTGCGAGGGCGTGCGGTGCTGCTTGTCGACGATGTCGTGACCACCGGTGCCACCCTACGCGCGAGTGCAGCGCGGGTGAGGGCCGTCGGGGGTGACGTGGTCGGCGCGATTGTGCTGGCAGATGCGTAAGGGGATGCGTCGACAAGCACGTGCCGAGGGGGCCGGTGGATCCGTTGGTTATGACCAGTGGTAGCATGAGGGGTGTCACAGGGAAGCGGGCACGAAGCCTTCATCACAGGCCTTGGATAGTCCGCAGAATGTGCGTCATTCAGTCCCCACGAGTAAAGGGAGGCATTTACATGTCCCAGCAGACCAACGCTCAAATCACCATCACGGGCCGCAACGTGGAAGTTCCGGAACACTTCCAGGAGCGCGTCGCGGACAAGCTGGCCAAGATTGAGCGCCTTGATCCGACTCTGACGTTCTTCCATGTGGAGCTGCAGCACGAGCCTAACCCCCGCCGCGAATCTCAGGCTAACCGTCTACAGATCACCGCTACCGGCAAGGGTCACATCGCCCGCGCTGAGGCCAAGGAAGATTCCTTCTACGCCGCCCTCGAGACGGCGTTGGGTAAGATGGAGCGCTCCCTGCGCAAGGTGAAGGTACGCCGTGAGAACGTGAAATCCGGCCACCGCGCACCGAAGAGCACCGGCCAGCTCGCCGCCGAGATGGTGGCGGAAGCTGAAGCCTCCAAGGCTGCCAAGGAAGATCGCTACATCGATCCCTACGCAGAGACCGTTGAGGATGTTCGCCCAGGCCAGATCGTGCGCTTCAAGGAGCACCCGGCCACCCCGATGTCCGTCGATGATGCCCTCAGCGAGATGGAGCTGGTGGGACACGACTTCTACCTCTTCGTTAACGAGGAGAACAACAAGCCATCCGTGGTGTACCGTCGCCACGCCTTTGACTACGGCCTCATCTCCCTGACTGAGGAGAACGAAGAGAGCTAAGCTCTCGTGCCTTCCCGTCTAGTTGCGTAAGTCAAGCGCATACTGGTCGCCGAAGAGCCAAAGGCCCTCGCTGCACTGTGGACTGTGCGGCGAGGGCCTTCTTGCTCTGTACTGATAGGCGGATTCCTAGAGGGAGAATTGGCTCGATAGGCGGACTTCTTGCTCGGCCACGAATTGGAGTGGAATCAGCGCGATAGCTAGCGGGGCGACGATGAGCAAATCCGTGCCGAAGTTTTCGGTTGGATGCGTGTTAGGGGCGTGAGAGCTTTTAGCGATTTCTAATGCTCCGGTCATAATGGTGCTATAGAGCCACATGGCACTTCCGCCTTGTGGGGCATCGTCTTCGGCAGCAAAGGCGGCAGGGGCGGTGAGCGTGCTGACCGCCAGGGCGGTGGAGGTGGCTGCGGCTACGGCAAACCTGGAAAGCTTCATGGTTTAGTCCTTTTCGTGTAGGGCGTGGAGTGGACATTCCTCGGGACGAAGCGAGAGGAGCAAGATGAACATCGTTCACCTTTGTTAAGGAAATCGTTGTCCTCCACGGAATTGTTAACAGGGAGAACTGAGTGAACGTCGAACTCGCGGTGGAGTGAGGCAGTGTAGAGAGACTTTGGGCTAGCCCTGCAGCGAGGCTTAAAAGCTAGTGAGTACAATGGCGACGAGTTAACTATATTGTCGCGACAAGAAGGACTATCTAGACGTGTTTGGACTTTCCAAGCTGCTCCGCGCCGGTGAGGGACGCACCGTGAAGCGCCTAGCCAAGATGGCTGATGATGTTATTGCCCTCGAAGAAGACTTTGGCAAGCTCACGGATGATGAGCTGAAGGCGAAGACTGACGAGTTTAAGGAGCGCCTGGATAAGGGCGAGAAGCTCAACGACATTCTGCTTGAGGCCTTCGCCACCGTGCGTGAGGCTGCATGGCGTGTGCTGGACCAGAAGCACTACAAGGTTCAGATCATGGGTGGTGCTGCTCTGCACTTCGGCAACGTTGCTGAGATGCGCACCGGTGAGGGTAAGACCCTCACCTCGCTGCTGCCGGCTTACCTCAACGCGCTTGAGGGCAAGGGCGTGCACATCGTGACCGTCAACGACTACCTGGCTAAGCGTGACGCTGAAATGATGGGTCGTGTGCACCGCTGGCTCGGTCTCTCCGTTGGCGTCATCCTTTCTGAGATGCGCCCAGCGGAGCGTAAGGAAGCCTACAACTGCGATATCACCTACGGCACCAACAACGAGCTGGGCTTTGACTACCTGCGCGACAACATGGTCCGCTCGCTCGATGACACCGTGCAGCGCGGCCACAACTACTGCATCGTCGATGAGGTGGACTCCATCCTGATCGATGAGGCCCGTACCCCGCTCATTATTTCCGGCCCGGTTGATGGCTCTTCCCAGTTCTACAGCGTCTTCTCCCAGCTCGCTCCGAAGATGCGTGAAGGCATCCACTACGAGGTGGACCACAAGAAGCGCACCATTGGTGTGCTGGAGGACGGTGTTGAGTTCGTCGAGGATCAGCTTGGCATCGACAACCTGTATGCCCCAGAGCACTCCCAGTTGGTGTCCTACCTCAATAATGCTCTTAAGGCTAAAGAACTTTTCACCCGCGATAAGGACTACATTGTCCGCAACGGCGAGGTCATGATCGTCGATGGCTTCACTGGCCGTGTGCTGGCTGGCCGCCGCTACAACGAGGGAATGCACCAGGCTATCGAGGCCAAGGAGCAGGTGGAGATCAAGAACGAGAACCAGACTCTGGCCACCGTTACCCTCCAGAACTACTTCCGTCTGTACAACAAGATTTCCGGCATGACCGGTACCGCCGAGACCGAAGCAGCCGAGCTGCACTCGATCTACGGCCTGGATGTTGTGCCGATTCCGACCAACAAGCCGAACCAGCGTGCTGACCGCGCTGACCGCATTTACAAGACTCAGGAAGCTAAGTTCGCCGCAGTGGTGGATGACATTGCTGAGCACGTTGAGTCTGGTCAGCCGGTCCTGGTGGGTACCACCTCGGTGGAGCGTTCGGAGTACTTGTCGCAGCTTCTGAGCAAGCGTGGCATCAAGCACTCCGTGCTGAACGCAAAGCACCACGAAGAAGAAGGCCAGATCGTTGCTCGTGCTGGTCGCCCTGGCGCCGTCACCGTGGCCACCAACATGGCCGGCCGTGGTACCGATATCGTGCTGGGTGGCAACCCGGAAGTCATCCTGGATGAGAAGCTGCGCGAACGTGGCCTCGATCCTTTCGAGGATGAAGAAAAGTACCAAGAGGCTTGGGACGCCGAGATTGACGCGGAGAAGGAGCACTCCAAGAAGCTGGGTGACCAGGTCCGCGAAGCCGGTGGTCTCTATGTGCTGGGTACTGAGCGTCACGAGTCGCGCCGTATTGATAACCAGCTGCGTGGTCGTTCTGGCCGTCAGGGTGACCCGGGTGAGACCCGCTTCTACCTGTCCATGCGTGATGAGCTGATGGTGCGCTTCGTGGGTCAGTCCATGGAGAACATGATGAATCGTCTCAATGTGCCGGACGATGTTCCGATTGAGGCCAAGATGGTCTCCAACTCCATTAAGGGCGCCCAGGCGCAGGTTGAGAACCAGAACTTTGAGATGCGTAAGAACGTGCTCAAGTACGATGAGGTCCTCAACGAGCAGCGCAAGGTTGTCTACGCCACCCGTCACGATATTCTCGATTCTGGTGACATTAAGGACAACATCCGCACGATGATCGATGACACCGTCTCGGCCTATGTGGCCGGCGCAACTGCCACCGGATACGTGGAGGACTGGAACCTCGATGAGTTGTGGAACGCGTTGGACTCGCTGTACGGTCCCACCATGTCGCACGAATCCCTCGTGGAGGGGTCCGCGTATGGTTCGGCAGGTGAGCTTTCTGCAGAGCAGTTGCGTGACGCTTTGCTTGCCGACGCCAACAAGGAGTACGACAAGCTGGAAGACGCCGTCATTGCCATCGGCGGTGAGAACCAGATGCGTAACACTGAGCGCATGATCATCCTCCCGATCATCGACCAGAAGTGGCGTGAGCACCTCTACGAGATGGATTACCTCAAGGAGGGCATTGGTCTGCGTGCCATGGCGCAGCGCGATCCGCTGGTTGAGTACCAGAAGGAGGGCGGCGACATGTTCAACGCAATGAACGACGGCGTGAAGGAAGAAACCGTGCGCCAGCTGTTCATGTTGCGCAAGCAGTTCAAGGCTCAGGAAGAAGCCAACGCTGCTGAAGCAGGCGAGGCAGCCGGTGCAGACACCGCTGGTCAGTCTGAGGCTTAGGAAGTAGTTCACAGCATCTTGAGAAGGCGCTGCGGGGTTGTCTCCCCGTGGCGTCTTTTCATTGGAAGCACTTAGTTATATACTGTCAGAATCTTATTCATTTCGCGCCCCCGGAGGTTCGTATCACTATGCGCCGCATGTCTTTGCGAGTAGGTTTGTCCGTCTTTGCCTCCGCCACCCTTCTGGGCGGCGGCGCGGTTGCTTCTGCCTTTGAGGCAGCTCCGGAGGAGCAGTGCCACCTGTCCTCCGTTCTGGGCTCGGAGGGCAGTGCCGAGGCTGAGGGCTCTTCCGTTCTGGAGGGTATGAGCTCCTCCGCGGCGGCCGCTTCTCAGTGCGGCACTGCCGCTGATGCGCCAGTTGAGGCTGGCTCTTCCGCTGCAGCTCCGGCCACGGGTGCTGCCACCCAGGCCACCATGTTCGGTGGCATCAGCTTGGCGCTCATCAGTGCATCCGCAGCCTTCGCCGGCATCGACTGGACGCCGATCCTCATCAAGCTGGGGTCCTGGTTCTAAGGCCTAGGGTCTCTAGGGGATAGAGCCCTATGCTGGTGCCGCGTGGGGAGGAGAGCGCATCAGAGCTGGGTTCGCGGGCCGACGGAGAGCATCCGGAATGATTGCAGCTGCCTGCCCGCAGCAGCGCCTGTAAACGCGCGCTGCTGACCACCAATCACGGCGGAGCCGAAGTATTCTCCGTTCTCGCGCGCATGTAAACTGCTGAGCGCTATGCGCCCTCGGCTTTCATCGGCGGGCAGCGCCTTTTTCCACGCACGGATATGAGTTGAAATCTCCGGAGCGAAGCGGCTGTTGTTGAGGTGACTGAGCGGGCGCAGTGACGCGGCGACCTCTAACACAATAACGACGAGTCCACGAACCTCTTCGCGTGTGGCGAGATCACCAGCAGTTGGCTGGCGGTCATAGCGGATACGCTGAGGAGCGACATAAAGCTGTAGGTGGCTCATGCCGGGGATGGGGACATACACAGTTTCTCTGACCTTCCCAGCGGTGAGCAGCGCAGGGAGAGAAGGGGAGCAAGCTGGACGCCCCTTCATTGTGCCATGCTGGTGCAGTGGCTGGCCACTGATGTGTGCGGTGAGTGAAGGGGTGACGACGCACTGGGAGTTGCAGTAGGCGGTGGGAGCAGTGGGGCTGTATGTTCGCTATACTTTCGGACGATATACACAGCTCAACGCGAAGGGTGAAGATAGAGACTATGCGTGGACTCATCGTCGATTTTGTAGGTGTGCTGGATGGCACCGAGGAAGACGTCAAGCGCTGGCGTGCGCTGTTTGCTGCGGCCAAGGCCAATGGCGTGGCCACCGCTATTCTCTCCAACGATCCGGGCGGCCCAGGCGCGGAGCACATCCGCGAGTGGGAATACCGTGGAATCGTGGATGCGGTCATCCTTTCCGGAGAAGTCGGTGCAGAGAAGCCGGACCGTGCTGCTTTCCAGGCCGCGGCGGATGCCATCGATTTGCCAATTAATGACTGCGTCATGGTGGATGATTCCATCGTCAACGTGCGCGCTGCCGTTGAGAACGGCATGGTGGGCATGCTCTACACGGTCTTCGACCGCACCAGCGTTGAGGTTCAAGCCGTCTTCGATATTGAGGGTGAGTTCTAAATGTCCTCGGACGTGCGTGTCTTCCTGCCTGCCACCTTTGCCATGCTCGCTGAGCTAGAAGAAACCGGGCAGCTTGCTGCCCGCAGCGGGTGGGGGTTCATGGTCACCCCGGCGCTCCGCGAGTTTTACACCGAGGGTGGCGACGAAGAAGAGATTGCATACTCAGCCTTCCTAGAAGCTTCCATGGCCTCGCTGCGTCTTTTAGCTATCGGAGACGAGGAGAAATTCCCGCACCGCCGAGTTGTTATCTCCGTGGACGTTGATGAATCCGTGGTGACGCCGAAGCCTGACATGGGTGAGCCGGTTGTCGCGCTGAATCCGGCCGTCATTACCAAGGACAACCTGCAGGCTATCCACGTCGACATCGAAGAATCTGAAGCGGCCACAGCGAAAGCGATCGAAGCTATCGATAACGCTGACCTCGGTGACGAAGACGCAGAGCTTGCCGTTGGTGATGCTCTGGATAATTTCATGGCTTTCTATGACCCGACGGAGCTGCCCTTCCTCGTTGAGCTGCTGTAGGACCGGCCCTGTCCTCACCTATTTTTCCCTGAGCCATGCCTCCCTGCAGGGCTCTCTTGTTCGAGTGTTTTAAGGAGTACCACCACCATGAAGGCATCCCGCCTGACCACCCTCGTCGCTGCCGCTGCTGTGTCGGTTGCTGCTGTCGCTGTTCCGACTGCCAGCGCCCAGGAGGCTCCCACTCCCGTCGAAACCGCAGTTGACACCACTGCAGAAGCTGTTGCCACCACTGCAGGAGCTACCGCAGAGACCACGACTGACGCTGACAAGCTGATTGACGCTGACGAGCTGACAGAGCCGGATCCGAACATCGCTGAGCAGCCCACAACACCGTGGCTGCGCATCCTCGAGGGATCCTCCGCTGGGCCAGTGGGCGTCATTATCACGATTCTGTTCGGCATCATCAGCCTGGGGATGGCTGCTTACCAGCAGTTTGGGGAATATCTGCCCAAGCTGGGCTAATTACTGATAGTCTGCTTGAGTAAAATCACAGCTCAATCGAAAGGCTCCCTATCATGTCTTCCTCTCGTCTGCGCCGCGTCGTAGCTACCTCTACGCTGTCCGTCGCGCTCATTGCTGGCGGCGTTGTTGCCCCGACCGCAGGTGCGGTGACCACCTCTATCAAGAACGAGAAGTGCACCATCACCTTGAGCGATAAGGAATCGAGCGACCTGTCCAATGCTGAGTCCAAGGACAATGACGTTGACTCGGGCCTCCTGAAGGATGACTACGAGATTCTGCCGAAGGATGCCGCTGCCCGCGCTCGCGCTGTTGAGACACAATCGGATGAGCTGTACCGCGACTTGGCTGCATATGAGACTGAAGCAGAAATCGGCGATGAAGAATCTGCCAAGCGCGCCAAGAACAACGTCAAGGTCGTTGAGACCTTCCGCGACATCGCTCCGGAGTACGTGAAGGCGCTCAACGCGTGCGCAAATAACAAGGAGTTCAACAAGAAGAAGGACTCGGACAGCGACAACACCTCGTCCAATATTGATACCGGCGGAGCTATCCTCTTCGGTGTGACCGGTGGCCTGACCATCATTCTGATGGCTCTCCGTGCGGCCGGCCCGTTCCTCAAGACGATTCTGCCGCCGCAGCTTGCGAACATGATCCCGGCTTAAGCACATAATTCTTAGCGTTACGCCCTCAGCGTTTAGCCCCTAGCGTGTGGCGTTGAGATGTCCGGCCCGAGGCACCTCCCCAGTATGGAAGGAGGAGCCTCGGGCCTTGTGCGTTACGCCCAGTCCACGTTGGTGCGCAGGGCTGCAAGCAGGCTGCGGACAGCATCGCGGCGGCGGGCAGAGGCCGTGCCATCGTCGATGTTGAGATCCAAGCCGCACTCAGGGTCAGCTGGGGGGCCAGCGTGGGTACAGCCGCGGGGGCAGTCCTCGATGGCCTCGGCAAGATCCTCGAAGACGTCGATGACGTTCTCCGCATCGATGTGGGCTAGCCCGAAAGAGCGGATGCCAGGGGTATCGATGATCCATCCGCCCCGTGGGGTGTCACCAGTGGCAGGAAGGCGCAGAGCTACCGACTGCGTCGAGGTGTGACGGCCCTTGCCCACGGCAGAAACCTCACCGGTTTCTCGGTGAGCGTCCGGAACGAGGCGGTTGACCAAGGTGGACTTACCTACGCCGGAATGGCCGATGAGGGCGGTAACGTGGCCGTCGATAGCCGCGCAGACCTCCGTGAGGTCATCGTCCACGCCGGCCTCGACCACCGTGACATTCAGATCCTCGAATTCCTTGGCAAACGGCGTGGGATCGGTGAGATCAGTTTTGGTCAGGCAGAGCACGGGCCGAATATTGCCGGCAAAGGCGGCAATGAGCGCGCGCTCAACAAACCCAGAGCGCGGCGGAGGATCCGCCACGGCGGTGACGATGAGGAGACGGTCGGCATTCGCCACGACGATGCGCTCATAAGGGTCCGTATCGTCGGCAGTGCGGCGCAGGACGGAGGTGCGGTCTTCGAGTTTGACGATGCGCGCCAGCGTATCTTTCTTGCCCGAGGTGTCGCCCACGACACCAACGCGGTCGCCGACCTCCACCGGGGTGCGGCCCATTTCCCGGGCGCGCATAGCGGTAACAACGGGGCCATTATTATCCAGCGCTACTCCCCAGCGCCCACGGTCCTTGGTGATGACCATGCCGAACTTGGCGTCCTTGTGTTTCGGACGGTCCTTCGTTCGCGGACGTGAGCCCTTGCCAGGGCGGATGCGGACATCGGATTCGTCATAACTGCGTGCTCGTCTAGCCATGAACCATGGCCTCCCACATGTCGGCGAAGCCAGGCAAGGTCTTTGAGGTGCATTCGATGTCATCGATGTCCACGCCCTCGACGGCCAGGCCAATGATGGCGCCGGCGGTGGCCATGCGATGATCCGCATAAGCATGCCACTGACCGCCGTGGAGTGGGGCGGGGGTGATGCGGAGGCCGTCGTCAAGCTCAGTGACGTTGCCTCCCAGACCGTTGATCTCCGCAGCGAGCGCTGCCAGTCGGTCCGTCTCGTGACCACGCAGGTGAGCAATGCCCGTGAGCGTCGACGGCGTTGAGGCCAGCGCGCACAAAGCAGCAACGGTTGGGGCGAGCTCACCTATAGCTGACATGTCTAGGTCAATGCCGCGCAGCCCAGACAATCCCTCCGCCGGGCCGGTGACCGTAAGGTGCGGGTCCTTCCGTGGTCTCTGCGGCACATATTCCACGGTGGCGCCCATCTGCTCGAGGATGCTGCGGAATGCATCGCCCGGTTGGCACGTCTCTTCGGGCCAGTGAGGAATACTCACGCTGCCGCCCGCGACGGCCGCAGCGGCGAGGAAAGGAGTGGCGTTGGACAGGTCCGGCTCAATGTGCCACTCGCGGCCCTGAATCGGTCCCGGATGCACGACCCACGTGTTGTCTGCCGCGAAAGCTTCAACACGGGCCTCTCGCAGCATAGAAATGGTCATCGCAATATGCGGCTGGGAAGGCACAGGTTCTCCCTGGTGACGCACGACGAGACCATTGCGGTAGCGCGCCGCAGCCAGGAGAAGTCCGGAGATGAACTGGGAGGACGAGGAGGCGTCGATCGTGACCTCGTATGTGTCCGGGATTCCCCGCGGTGTGATGCGCAGCGGCAGGCTATCGCCGTCCACGTCCACACCAAGTTCTCTCAATGCGGCAGTCATGGTGGACATAGGGCGCTTGCGGGCGTAGGGGTCACCGTCCAGGAGCACCGGACCATCCGCCAGCGCTGCTACCGGTGGTAGAAAGCGCATGACGGTACCTGCGAGGCCACAGTCAATCTCTGCGCCGCGAAGCGTTTCAGCTGGGAAAACGCGAAGATGGGGACCCCACGGGACGAATCCCGCTCCCATGGCGTGCAACCCGTCTTTCATGAGTTCGGTATCGCGCGAGACCAGCGGGTTGTAAATGATTGACGCGGAGTCAGCCAAGGCAGCGAGGACGAGGGCGCGATTGGTCATCGACTTCGAGCCCGGGATCTCCTGAGTCCACGACAAAGGGCCGGTGGGTTGGGGTGCACTCCAGAAAGCAGACATGTAGTCCATAATAAAGGGCATGTGCGGAAGATTTGTACTGTTCACTGAGTCCCTCCTTGAGGAGGTCGGGGAGTGGGAATCCATTACTGAGGTCCATGCCCCCGAAGGCCTGCCGCCAGCGCGCTACAACATCGCGCCGACGCAGCCCGTGGCCATCGTGCGGGTGGAGGACAACACGGCGCGGATCGATCCGGCGCGCTGGGGCCTCCTACCGCATTGGAAGAAGGACATGGATGGTCCGCCGCTGTTCAACGCGCGTGCTGAGACCGTGGCGACAAAGCCCTCTTTCCGTGATGCCTTTAAAGCCCAGCGCTGTGTGATTCCTCTTGATGGCTACTACGAATGGAAGGCTGGAGACGAACCAAAAGCCAAGAAACAGCCCTATTACGTCACTGGTCCACATGGGCTGTTGTGGGCAGCGGGCCTGTGGGCCACGGGAATGGATAGATTGTCCGCCACGATGGTGACCACGGAAGCTACTGAGGAGATGGCATGGCTGCATGGCCGGTTGCCTAAATTTCTGACACAGGATGAGATTGCGCCATGGTTAGCGGGGGAGGCTTTGTTGGAGCCAAGCTCTGTGCACGGCTTCAATGCTCGCCCGGCAGACCCTGCGGTGGGTAACGTCCGCAACGATTACGCCGAGCTTATCGACGCACAGCCGTCCAGTACCCTCTTCTGATTCAAGCGCAGTGGTGCTCACGCATGTGTGATTACTGCGTGGAGCTGGGGACCTATTCGGCGAGAAGATCGGTGAAGGTGACCTCGAGGACGGGGGAGAAATCCTCAGGGTTCATCTCGATATCGAGCCCGCGCTTGCCGCCGGAGACAAAGATGGTGTCCCACAGCAACGCAGTTTCATCGATGGCGGTGGGGAGTACATGCTTGTGTCCGAGCGGGGAGATGCCGCCGGGGATGTAGCCAGATGATTTCGACGCATCGGCAGGTTCGGCCATGGATGCCTTGGAGGCGCCGAAGGCAGCAGCAGCTTTCTTGAGGCTGAGCTGGTGGCTCACGGGCAACACGCATACGGCAAGGCGGCGCTTAGGACCTTTTCCTGCGGTGAGATCGATAACGAGGGTTTTGAAGATGCGCTCAGGCTCGACGTCGAGAGCCGCTACGGCTGCTTCCCCGAAGTGATCGCTGCCACCATCGAACGTGGTGACGCGGTGCTCGATTCCGGCTTCTTCAAGAATCTTGAGGGCGGGGGTAGCTGCGTGAGGGGTCTTCTTAGCCATGAAAACCACCCTAGCCTGTCAACGCTAGGATGGAATCCATGGCCACAGACACAACGAGTGCGACCGAGACTGCCGAGGAGCAGCGCGAACAGCAAAGGCTGTTTGAAGAGCAAGCCCTGCCGTTGCTGGACCAGCTCTACGGTGGCGCCATGCGCCTCACCCGCAATCCACAAGATGCGGAGGACTTGATTCAAGAAACTTATTTGAAGGCGTACAAGAACTTCAGCTCCTTCAAGCAAGGCACCAATCTCAAGGCGTGGCTTTATCGCATCATGACGAACACGTACATCAACTCTTACCGCAAGGCCCAGCGCCGGCCTACGGAGTCGTCAGCAGATGAGCTCAGCGATTTTCAGCTCTACACCACGGCCGGGCACGATTCGACCGGCCTAGAGTCAGCCGAGGTAGCGGCCTTGAAGCAGATGCCGGACTCGCAGATTTCCGAGGCGATGAATGACCTACCGGAGGACTATCGCATGGTCGTCTACTACGCGGATGTGGAGGGGCTGGCCTACAAGGAAATCGCCGAGGTCATGGGAACTCCGTTAGGAACCGTGATGAGCCGGCTGCACCGTGGAAGAAAATTGCTAAGGGCGGCGTTGAAGGACGTGGCACGAGAAAAAGGTATTGGCCGTGACCACCCAGAAATGATGTCAGATACGGAGGAGAAGTAATGGAACGCGCAACCGGACGCAACTGCGGTGCGTGCAACTCTCCAGAGGTCAACGCACTCTTTCGGGAGCTGCTCGACGAATCGACGAGTTATGCACGGGCACTGGCCATTCGTGAGCACATTGCTCAGTGCGATGCCTGCCAGGAACGCCTCGACAGCGAAGAGGTGGTGAGAGCCCTCGTGCGTAAGTGCTGTGGTGGACAAGAAGCACCGCAGTCCTTGCGCCAGCGGATTTCGGTGCAGATCACGCGCACTGAGATCACTTGGCGTTAGGTGCGCAGGATCCAGCAAAGGCCCGTTCCCCGCCGTGTGTGCACGGTAGTGGGGAACGGGCCTTCAATGCTGACGTTATGCGTTAGGACGCTTGCCGCGGTTAGCGGACTTCTTACGGCGATCCTTGCGCTTACGGCCACGCTTGCTCATCGCGTACTCCTTCTTTTAAGGGTAAATGAACTTATTCAACTGTAGCGGCAGGGTATGCCGGAGTGCTAATCGGGGTCTGGTTAGGCAGACACGCGGGCACGGGCGCGGCTGCGGTTGCGACGCTTGATTGCGCGGCGCTCCTCCTCAGAGAGGCCGCCCCAGACGCCGGCATCCTGACCGGACTCGAGGGCCCACTTGAGGCATGAGGATGCAACCGGGCAACGGTTGCAGACCAGCTTGGCCTTAGCGATCTGAGTAAGTGCTGGGCCGGAGTTACCGACCGGGAAGAACAGCTCCGGGTCCTCGTCGCGGCAAACGGCTTCGTGGCGCCAATCCATGATTGAAATCTCCTAACAAAATTGTGACAGCAGTGGGCGCACTAAGAACAGCTCACAGCAGTAGCTCACAGCCGTAAACTGTCCCAAGTGTTAGTGGGGTGGAAGTGGACTGGTCTGCGGTCAGTGGGGCCCTGTCTCGAGTTAGGGCCAGCGTCGACGCCGCCTTGGTTCACTTTCTGTTTACTCGGATTTTGCTCCGAGTTACGAACCGGTTTAACGGCTCGTTGTTTTTTCTACCTGAGAATAATGACATGTTTACTCAAAGTGCGCTAGGGGTAAAGGCTAAAAAGTGGCCAAAGTCACTAAAAAATAGAACGCTTGTTGCGCTTACGCCTCCGTCGGCTTGCTGAAAGAAGCCTGCCAATAATCTATCTACCAGCAACAACTCCTTCTGTGTGGTGAGTGTGGTGACCTGGATCGCGTCAAATCCATTCCTGAAGGACTGCCCCCGACATTGCCCACTGGTTCGGTGAACCCTGGGGTGGAGTAAGCGAAGTAGACTTACACAACGTGACTAAGAAGAAGAAAAATACTGGTAGCTCGAAGAAGTCTCGGACGGAGGCGCAGCCGCAGGGGAAGGCTCAAGGGAAAAGCGGGCATACTGCAGGCGCGCCGCGCTCCGTTGTGTTCTCGGCAGGCATCGCGATAGTGCAATCCATCGTGGTCATCATTTTCGGCATCTTCCTTATTGTCCGCGAGGTAACCGGTGCGGAGAATTCCTCGATGGTGTCTGACTCTGGTGCGACGGGGTTTGTGGGACTGGGGACAGCCATCTTCCTCTTTATCGTGTTTGGCTTCGTCATCGTTGGCTCATGGGCCTTTGTGAAGGGCAAACGCTGGGGACGCGGGGCCATCGTGCTCGTGGAATTCATCCTGGCGGCCATCGCCTTCCAAATGTTTAGTGGAGGATCACCGCTTTTGGGTGCCGTCACCTTGGCCAGCGCGGCCATTGTGCTCTACCTGCTCATGGCGGTGCCAGAAACAGCTCACTGGGCAGAGCGCAACTTTTAGAGCGCTTTCTGCCCACCTCCGCCTGCCTGTGCAGAAGCTACGACGCTACAAGGCCCACAGCGGTATCGCCGCGCTGTTCGATAATGGCCTTTCCCGCGAGCGTGAGCGAGATTGGCCCCGTGTAGCCGTCGCGGTCAACGGGGATAGTTCGCTCAGTTCTACCGCTGGACCAGTTCACTACGTCAATGCCCTCCTCGGTGGGGACTAACAGGCGCTCACCCAGGGTAATGCCCGTTCCAAGAGCATTGTCGAGAACGTGATCAACCTCCAGCGCGGTAGGGGTGAAGAGGTAGAGACGCTCGCCATCGAACCAGGACATGTGGTGGGGGAGATCTGCAATCGCCGGCGCAAACGGCGAGGCAGAGTCCGTAATCGCGGTGGAGGGTTCAACCTCCGTGGTGGACACGACTTCGCCGTCGAAGTTGTAGGAGATAATGCGCGGCGTGTCGGCGGGGAGGTACACGGCGGCGGCTTCTTGGCCAAAGGCGACAAGACGTGCGCCAGGGTCAGAAATCTCGATGTCCTTGGTAATTTCTGGCTTTCGGGAATCTTCCGGGGTGGCTTCTTGAATGCGCAACCACGTGGAATCTGGGGAATCGGGGCAGGACTCGGTAACAGCTAAAGACTCAGTACGTGTCAGTGCTGATGTAATGGAGCAGTCCTCGTGGGGCTGCATATTTGGCTCCTGTTTGGCATCGACATCACCGTATTCAACGGTGCGCACGAGATCTGAACGCCACAATTCGACGCGACCAGTGGACACGGTTCCCACGCGGTCATTGGATGTAATGGGGACGACCTCATCGGCGCTGCGCGCGCTGCGCGTATCCGCGTACTCGCCGTTGGCGGCGTGCAGGGCCACGACATCACCACAGCCCACGCCTGTCCGATAGGTCGCCACAACCTTGTTCCACGCCGTGCCCAGTGAGCAAAGATCAGCATCGCGGCGCTCGTAAGACCAGACTGTATTGCCAGCGGAATCGGTGGCGGAAAGAGTGTCACCTTCGTGGCTAATCAGGAGTCCCTTCGAGGACACTGCCCGAGACTGGCCTGGCATCAGGGTGTTGGGCACGGAGAAAGACTCGGTGAGGGAGTCTGGGATGGCGTCGAGAAGCTCCGGCTCCGCGTCGGTAGAGACGTTAACGGCCGGGGTGAGCTCCGCTTTGTGAATGGGGGCAGTGATCACTGCACCGCCGATGGCAATGGCGCACACCGCACTGATGATGCCGACGGCCGTCCAATCTGACTTGGTTGAGCGCAGAATCGGGGCCTTCCTTGGGGGCATAGTTGAGGGCGTGTCCTGCGTCTGCCCGGAGTTATCATCCTGTGGCTGCACGAGGTTGTCGTCCTGCGCCTCTAGGCTCATCGGCGTCCTCCTTGACGGGAATTGCGTTTGCGGGAGCGGGTGCGGCGAGAAGCACGCGCGGAATCAGTGGCAGAGCGGCGCGGCGAGGGTGACCTGCGCGGTGCCCCTAACACCTTGGTTGCGGGGCCGACAGTGTCCTCGGCATCTGCCGGAATAGCGAGAGCCTCAGCGAGTTCCGGGGATGTACTGAACCACTGGGGCGGCTCTGGCTGACCCAAATCGAGTTCATCATTGATGATGCGCCATTTGCTCAGTTCATCGTAGCCCACCAGTGTTACAGCGGTTCCGGTATGCCCCGCACGGCCGGTGCGACCAATGCGGTGAACAAACGTCATGGGGTCATCGGGGACCTGATGATTGATGACGTGCGTGACATCATCGACATCGATACCGCGTGCAGCGACGTCCGTGGCGACGAGAATCTCCACGGTCCCCTCGCGGAAGGCGGACAGGGAGCGTTCACGTGCAGTCTGGTCCATATCGCCATGGACCGCGCCCACGCTAAAGCCTCGCTGCGCTAGCTCATCTGCTACCACCGCGGCTGCGCGCTTAGTGCGGGTGAAGATGATTGTTCGTCCGCGTCCCTCGGCCTGCAAGATTCGACTCAGCACGGCGACCTTGTCCATGCGGTGAGCTTGGAAAGTGACCTTGCGAGTGGAGGAGTGGGTCTGCTGGTCATCGCCGGACTCAGCCCGAATGTGGACTGGTTTGTTAAGGAACGTGCGGGCCAAGGTAACGATGGGCCCAGGCATGGTGGCGGAGAACAGCATGGTTTGGTGCGGGTTGCCGTGGAGAAGAGTGAGAATCTTCTCGATGTCCGGCAGGAATCCCAAGTCCAGCATCTCGTCAGCCTCATCGAGAACGAGGACGCTGACCTTGTCGAAGGACAGATGCTTCTTCTGACACAGGTCGAGCAGGCGCCCCGGAGTGCCCACAACGACGTCGGCGCCGGCATTTATCTGCTTAATCTGTTCTTCGTACGGGCGGCCGCCGCACAAGGTGATGACGCTGAGCGGTAGGTTCTCTGCAGCGACGCTGAGATCCCCGCTAACCTGAATAGCCAGCTCACGCGTCGGTGCGATGACGAGCGCGCGGGGAGTCCCATCCAGTTCGGGAATGTCGGCGTCATCGAAAACCCGGTCCAGCAGAGGGACCCCGAAGCCATAGGTCTTGCCCATACCGGTGCGGGCCTGGCCAATGAGGTCTTGACCGCTGAGAGCGATAGGTAGCGTGAGCTCCTGGATTGCGAAGGTGTGCGTGATCCCACGTGTGGCCAAAGCATCGCAGATCTCGGCAGCGACGCCGAGCGCGGCAAAGGTGGGGGATTCACTGGTACTCCCGCGCTGATCGCGGGAAGCGTTCGAGGTTTTCGGGGCATGCACACCTTGATAGTAGAGGACGTGGCTATAGTGGGGCCATTAGAGCGCTGGAGCGCGGGCGCCTGCCTGCGTCCCTCCGGCGAATGACGTGCGAACGATTAAAGGAGTACAGAAGGTATGGACATCAAGTTTGGATTCGCTGATACGGCCCGTGAGCTGGTTATTCATGCTGAAGGAAAGCAGGAAGATCTCGCGCACACCATCAACGGTGCTCTGGCGGAGAACTCGACTTTGGAGCTGGAGGATGCGAAGGGCCGCAAGTTCATCGTTCGCACCGACCGCGTGGTGTACGTAGAAATCGGCACCGCACGAGCTCACACCGTGGGCTTCGCGGGTTAAGTACGCACCAGCCGCAACAGCGGGTAGCCTAAATGGCCATGGACAATCCCGCGCACACTGATCAGCGCCCCCAGCAGCCCGTCCAGCGCGCCTCAGCGCTGACGCGATTTGCCCGTGACTACGGCTGGTGGCGCGTGGTGGCGATCCCGGTCATGGTGGTCATCACGGTGTGGGTCATGGTTGATATCCTCCGAACTCCGTCGGAGGACGCACTGGAGCCGACGGCAGGGGAGGCCGACACAACGACAAGCGTCGTTGAAACGACCTCTGCGCGCCGGGGGCCGGATCCTGCCAATGCCAGCGCTGTTGCGGCGGCAAAGGATGGCCTTCCCGCCGGTGGTAAGTTTACGGAACAGGGAGAAGAAACCTACCGTGACGCCGGCCCGTCCACGATGCACGTTGGCAAAGGCGGCAAGAATACAGTCCGATTCTCGGTTGAGATTGAGAACGGTGTGGACACGTCCGCATATGGTGGCGACAGCGCAGTGGTAGCGCTTGTCGACGCCACCTTGTCCGACCCCCGCGGTTGGACCGCCGCTGGTGAGTATGAGTTCATCCACGTTAAAGCGGACGATAATCCCGATACCCATATCCGCTTAACCTCGTTGGGCACAACGGCAAAGATGTGTGGCGCGCAGCTGCACACTGAGACCTCATGTCACACAACGATTACCGGAGAATCGGCGGTTCACCTCAATGAATCGCGCTGGGTGCGCGGTGCTGGGACCTTCGAGGGCGACCTGGGTAATTACCGGCAGTACCTCATTAACCACGAATTCGGCCATGCCATTGGCTACGCTGCTCACCAGCCGTGCGGCGGTAAGGGCAAGCTAGCTCCGGTTATGATGCAGCAAACGCTCAGCCTGAATAACGCTGAGCTCTTCATGAAGGATTCGAACGAGGTGTACCCGGATGAGGACGTGACCTGCGAGCCAAACCCGTGGCCCTATCCGAATCCGGCTAACCACGACCACAGCAAGCCGGAATAGCCCAACAAGAAGGACTGAAGAACCATGCCGCTGCCGCCCGAACCTGTTCTGGCCACGTTCAACGCTGAGGTCCGCTCCCGCCGAGCGGGCGGTGAGGTGCTGGGGCCTGCCTGGGATAACGGCATCCTCGTGGGCGATGTCGTGTTTGCTGAAGCGCGCGACTGGTCCGGCTGGTCTGCCAAAGTCCGTGACAAGCTTAGTGTTCCCGGTATGCGTATCGCCCGTCCTGTACTCACTACAGATGGCCGCTACACTGCTGCTGGCTGGAAGGCCACGCAATTTGTCCCTGGTCAGCTGCGCGGGCGTATTGATGAGACAGTGCACGTAGCACTGCGTTTAGAAGCCGTCCTGGCTACCGCACCGCTTCCTACCTTCGGCCAGCGCGACGACATCTTCGCCCGGGCAGAGCGTGCTGCGTGGGAGGAGACAGGTGAGGCTTATTCGGACGCCGAGCTTGCCCAGCTTCCGCTAATGACCGCACATGTCGATGTCGTGGGGACGACGATTTTCTCTGGGGCACATCCCCCTGCGGTGACCGATATCGTGCCCTCGGCGGCTCCTCGCCCGCAGGGTTGGTCTGCAGCGTTGGTCATGGTGGATGGACTTATCGCGGACGCCGTCGACGCGGATATCTGTAGCCGCTTTGCTGCAGTGCCGGGCCTGCGCCAGCTGTTGCTGCGTGCCGTGGCGTACCGTCGCTACGTCAATACTCTGCATCCTTCCTCGAAGTCGACGGTGCGTTCGAATATTGAGAAGGTGGAAGAGGCCCTCGTGTCCGCGGTATCTGACAGACTATAAGGCGTGAATTACAGCAGTCAGTCCGCCACCCGCGCCGGCGTCACGCTTCCTCCATCGCCGGATGTCCGCCTCGTTCCCCGCACTCGTCGTGTTTCCCGGCGTACGTGGGATGTTCCGCTACCGAAGGAGGGAACCTGGCGAGTACTAGGCACAGCGGGGTCGGGCGTGTCGAGCTTGCTTATCGACGTTGTCGTGGAACAACTCACCAGCGGCGCCGATGCTTCCGGCATCCTCGTTGTCGCACCATCGAAAGAGTCTGGTTCCTTACTTCGCCGTGAGCTAGCCGAACATCTTGATGACTATGCCGCACAAGCTTCCATGGTGCGCTCCGTGCACTCCTTGGCTTTCGCACTCCTGCGCCGTGGAAGTGATGAGGAGCTACGGCTAATTACCGGTGCCGAACAGGATGCAGTCATCCGCGAGCTTCTTGCCGGCCACGCGGCCGATGGTCGAGGTGCGTGGCCGGCAGACATCCGCCCAGCTTTGGACTACGTAGGCTTTGCCCGTCAATTGCGTGACCTCCTGTTGCGCGCCATCGAACGCGGGTTGGGCCCCAGCGATCTAGAGGAACTCGGTGCTCAGTACGAGCGCCCCATGTGGTCCGCAGCCGGAGACTTTCTCCGCGAATACGAACGCATCCAGGCGCTTGCAGGTTCGCACTCGTACTCCGCGGCGGAGCTTGTCAGTCAGGTACTTTTGCGCCCAGAGCTGCTCCAGGAGCACCCATGGCACACCATTGTGGTGGATGATGCTCAGCTGTTGGACCCCACCTCCGGACAGCTCATTGCGGAACTAGCAAAAACTGCCCGCCTCACCGTCATTGGCGGTGACCCAGATCAGGCCGTGTTTGCTTTTCGCGGCGCCAACTCGGAGTTCTTGACCACGTGGGAGGCGGGCAACGAACTGCGCCTCGAAGCTCCGCAACGCAAGCCCGCCCCGGCCTGTGTCAGCGTCGTGGATTCTCGCCGCACGTTGCGCGACGTTGTGGCCAATACGGTCCGCCGCCGTCATCTAGAAGACAACGTGGGCTGGCGCGATATTGCAGTCATCGTGCGCTCGACGGGAGACATCGGACCGGTTCGCCGCACCCTGTTAGCGGCGGGCGTTCCTGTGCACATCAACCCTACGGACGTTGTGCTGGCAGAACAGCGTTTGGTGAAGGCCGTCATGCTGGCGCTGCGTGCGCTAGAGTCCGAGCTTGACCCAGCAGACCTTGAGGAACTCATCACCGGGCCAGTAGGCGGTGCCGATCCGGTCACGTTGCGTCGTCTTATTCGCGGCTTGCGCCGTTGGAAGCCGGAGCAGCGCGGCATGGATACGCTGCGCGAGCTGCTCGAGGGTGAGCTGCCGGATTTCAATAACCTCCTTACCGAGCGCGAAGAAGCCATCTTGGCGCGTATTCGTGGCGTCCTCTCTGCCGGGCGTGAAGCCCTGCGCACCGGGGCCGCTGTGGAAGAAGTCCTGTGGGAAGTGTGGCAAGCTACCGGCCTTGATACCCGCCTGCAAGCCGCAGCATTACGCGGTGGTGCGGCTGGCTCGCAAGCAGACCGTGACCTTGATGCCATGATGGCGCTCTTTGATGCTGCGGGTGACTACGCCGAACGCCGCCCCTCAGCCTCGTTGGAGTCTTTCATTCTCCACATTACGGAACAAGAGCTGCCCACCGGTGTGCGTGACCGCCGTTCTGCGCTGCCAGATGCGGTGGAGATTCTCACTGCTCATGGCGCGGTGGGACGCGAATGGGACACCGTCGTTGTCGCTGGCGTACAGGAAGGAACCTGGCCCTCGGTGGGAGAGACTGGTTCGCTGTTCGGACAGGAGGACCTCATCGAACTGCTCGATCGTGGCATCGCACCGGGCACTCCGGTCAGCCATGTTTCCGGGCGCTTGGCAGAAGAGCGGCGTCTTTTCCACGTGGCCACGACTCGTCATCTGCATCGACTGCTCATTGTGTCGGTGGATTCCCCCGAAAGTGATGAGGTGGAAGAACCTTCCCGCTTTATCGCGGAGTTCCTGTCAGCTGGCGGCGTGGATGTTCCCGGAGCCCGGGCGCGCCGGGAAGCAGGTCAGCGGCTGTCGCGCCAGGCCCTGCCGCGCGAGTTAGGCCTGGAGCTTCCGGAGCCAAGTCCGGTAACGGTGCGTCGCGGTGGCGACAACGATGAGGAACTGGATCCTCTGGAAATCTCGGTGCTTTCTGTGCCATCCTTTGTTGCACAATTGCGCCGGTGCGCCACCGACCCAGAGTCAGGGGAGGCCGAACGTTCTCAGGCAGTACGCCAACTAGCCCGACTTGCTGAGGCTGGTGTCCCGGGCGCTCACCCGGATCAGTGGTGGGCCGCACGTTCCGTGGCCTCGGAGCAGCAGCTGCGTGGCTCCACCAGCGTGTCGCCGTCTCGGGTGGAGGCACTCATGGCGTGCCCTCTCAACGCCGTGTTGGGAAGCCTTGCTGAAGAAGAGACGACGAATATCAATCTTATTCGCGGCAACCTTGCCCATGCTTTCCTTGAAGCACTGGGGCGTCGAGTTGAACCTGGAGCTGCGAAGCAACTCGTGGTCGACGCCTTCGCATCCCTGCTTGACGGTCCTTTGTGGCATCGGGATGCCGAGCTTGCCGATTTTGAGCGGCTTATTGATCGCACCTATAGCTGGACTCTGAGCAACAAATTGGAGTCCGTTGGCGTCGAGGTCCCCGTGACCGTTGACGTCGCGGCTGAGGTGACCATACGTGGATACATCGACCGGCTCATGAAAGACGGTGAGGAGTACGCCGTGGTCGATCTCAAGACTGGGGGGCAGGTAGCAACGCAAAACAGCGTTCGGGACAACACGCAGCTGATGACTTACCAGCTGGCCCTTGCTCACGGAGAATTGGTCAGGGAGGACACAGCTGATGGGGAATGGGTCAAGGAAATCCGCACTGGCGGCGGTGTCCCCCGTGCTACAAGCCGGTTGATATTCCCTCGCTCCTCGGCTGCCTCCGTGACGGAACGTGAACAAACAGCGAAGCCGCCCGAGGAACTCGAGGAATTCGCAGCACAGTTACCGGCCCTCGTCGCAGAGCTGCGCGGACCCAGGCTCACTGCCCGTGAGAATGACGGCTGCGATCGATGCGCTATCCGCTCCATCTGTCCCATCATGAACGAAGGAGGTCTGGTGACCAATGCCTAATCAATCTCAGAATCCCAGTAACCACTTCAGCCCTGAAGAATTGGCGGCTGCCCTGGGCAAGCCATTCCCTCCTACGGAAGAGCAGGCTGCCGTCATCGAAGGTCCGCTCGGGCCCAAACTCGTCGTTGCTGGTGCTGGCGCAGGCAAAACCGAGACGATGGCGTCCCGCGTTGTCTCCCTTGTTGCCAACGGCCTTGTGCGTCCCGAACAGGTCCTTGGCCTGACTTTTACCCGCAAGGCAGCGCAGCAGCTTGAGCAGCGTATCCGGCGTCAGCTTATGACCTTGCGCTCGTCGGGAATCCTTACTCCCGGCAGCGCTGCTGCTGAGGCCGTCGAAAATATTGTGCCCAAGGTTTCTACCTACGACTCTTACGCAGGTGACCTTGTTCGTGAATATGGGCTTCTCATGCCGGTGGAACCGAGCGCACGCATTATTACGGAAGCTGAGCGCTACGCCATTGCTCATGAGGTAGTGAGTAACTATTCCGGCTCCCTGAGTACCGATAACTCAGTTGCCTCTGTGACTGCCACCTTGTTGAACCTCGCACAGACTATGGACGGTGAACTCACGGATCCAGACACGTTGCGCGAGCATGCGGAGATTTTTCGCAAAACTGCCGAGGACCTTCCAAAAGACAAAAGGACCAAGGGCGAGTTCAGCCAGGATGTTCAGCGCTATCTTGACACGCAGCGCCTCCGTGTGGAGTACTTGCCTCTCGTGGAAGCCCTCAAGAAGGAGCAGGCTGAGCGCGGTGTTATCACCTTCGGCGAACAGATGTCCATCGCAGCTACCTTGGCCAAGAACTTTCCGCTCTTGGGAGAACAGCAAAGCGCGCGCTATCGCGTTGTCATGCTCGACGAGTACCAAGACACGTCTCACGCACAACGCATCTTGCTGCGCTCCCTCTTCGGTGGTCTGCGTGAGGGATTGTCGGTGACCGCCGTTGGTGACCCCATGCAGTCCATCTATGGCTGGCGTGGTGCTACATCCGAAAACCTTGCCGCGTTCGTGACGGACTTCCCACAACAAGACGGATCCGATGCGCCGAAAGACCAGCTCACCACGTCGTGGCGAAACCCCTCCACGGTTCTAGAGCTGGCCAACGATGTTGCTGCGAAGCTCTTTTCTGGAAGCCCAGGGCAACGTCCCGTTGATGAGCTCTCAGCGAAACCAACGGCCCCGGCAGGAACCGTTGAATTGGGCTACTTCGCCACGGAAGCAGAGGAGCGAGCCTTCATTGCGGAACACCTTCGTGAGTTGTATGAGGCCACGCCTGAGGGCGAGGATTTTAGTGCTGCAGTTTTGGTACGCACTAACCGGCAATCCCCATTGATCGCTGCGGCTCTCGACGAGGTAGGTGTGCCTAATGAAATCTTCGGTGTGGGAGGACTGCTGTGGCGTCCTGAAATCCAGGACCTCGTTGCAGTAGCTACGTTGCTGGTTCGTCCGCAGAACACAACGGCAGCGTTGCGTGTGTTGACAGGACCGATGTGTGGATTGGGCATTGCCGATATCCAGGCCCTTCACTCGCGTCAGCGCAACCTAGCTGGCGCCACTGAAGGCCGCTTGCGGTGGGAGGATGGCGACCCCGTGGAGTACCTAGCCGAACAGGTAGATGCCATCACAACTGAAGGACCTGACCAAGTGCTGGGCCTCGCAGATGCCCTCGCCGATCTTGGTGAACGTGACCGCTACAGTCCAGAAGGGCTCGAGCGGATGGAGGATGTCGCGGCCAAATTGCGCTACCTGCGCACGTACTCGCTGGGTAAATCACTGAATGACATTTTCGCTGATATCGAGCTCGTCTTTGGTGTGCGTACTGAGGTTCTCGCTGCCGGCACTCTCGGAGGAACAACGCACCTCGATGCCTTCGCTGACCTAGTCGCCGGTTTCCACGGGGATAGCTTGGCTGCATTGTTGGACTATCTCGAGCTTGCCAAGGAGAAAGAGGATGGACTCGCCTTGGGTGAGGTTCCAGTAGTGCGCAACCGGGTCCAGATCATGACCGTGCACAAGGCCAAGGGCTTGGAGTGGGAGCACGTGTGCGTAGCGCACGCAGACTCATCGAGCTATAAGGCTCAGGCTGAAACATTCCTCACCAAGATTGAAAAGGCTCCCGGCGATGATGACTACATCGAGCTTCCCGATGACGCTACAAGTCGGTCGGATTTCGGCAAAGCCTGTGAGGCATTCAAGGACCTTGACCGAGAATTCCAAGCAGAGGAAGCAGCTCGCCTTTTCTATGTAGCGATGACGCGCACAGAGTCCACGCTCACGGTGACGGGATCAGGTACCACTAAGCAAAAAGGAAAGAATAAGAAGGGGCCGTACTCCTACCTGCAACTGCTCGCCGCCAAGCATCCTGAGCTCATCATCCATTGGGAAGTCCCAGACCTCCCAGTTGAAGCTGAAGAAGGCGCAGAGCTCAAAGCTCACTTCCCGTCGCTGACCCCGCAACCGGAGGCGGTGGATGCGGCAGCAGCGGTGCGCACTGCACTGGAGGAGCTTCCGCCGTTGCGCGCTGGCGAGACCTTTGATTTGTGGGAGCAAGAAGCCAGCGCACTTATTGAAGAGCATAAGGCCCTACAGGCTCCCGTCGTTGATGTGGAGCTGCCGAGCGAACTGACGGCATCTGACATGGTGGCCATGTCAGCCGATCCCATCCAGTTCGCCCGCCGCCAACGTCGTCCCATTCCCTTTAAACCTAATTCCTATGCCAAGCGCGGTACTGCCTTCCATGCGTGGTTGGAGGAACGCTTTGGAGCACCGGCATTGTTGGGCGAGGATGAGCTGCCTGGCTCCCATGACGAACCGGACCATGATTTGGAATCGCTCAAAGAGGCTTTCCTTGCCTCTGATTGGGCACAGCGGACCCCGGCACACGTCGAGGCGCCGTTTGAAATCACCATCGGGGATTCCGTAGTGCGCGGCCGCATGGATGCCGTATTTCAGCAGCCAGACGGATCGTGGCTCATTGTGGACTGGAAGACGGGCAGACGCCCGCAGGGAGCTGCGCTAAAGTCAGCACAGATTCAGCTCGCTGTATATGCCGAAGCGTGGCGCCGAATCCACGGTGTTGATTCTGTCCGAGCAGCATTTTTCTACGTCCATGAGAACTTCCTTTTGGAGCCGGAGGACTTGCCCACAGGCGCTCGTCTCGCAGAGCTTTTAGACTCTGCAGTTTCAACCCCGCCGGGGTTGAGTCTAAGGTAGTCTCACGGTACATTCGCTCCGTCCAAGGGAGGTTGGCACCTCGTGGCCAAACGCATAGGTAAACGCCTTAAGTCGCGTTTCTTACCGCAGATCGAGTTGACGTCGCAGCCTGACCATGCGCTGATTGACGTCATCACTCTCCCGCGTACAGAAAGCACCAACCCGTGGAAGCAGCTCGCACGCCGCGTTTTGTGGGCCATGGGATTGCTCGTTTTCGTCACCATCGTCGTTTACTTCGACGGCGATGGCTACAGCGAGGATCTGTCGTTCCTCGATGCGGCGTATTATTCGGCAGTGTCACTCACCACCGTGGGTTATGGTGACATCGTTCCGGTTACCCCACAAGCACGGTTTCTGAACCTCGTCATCGTTACACCTGCCCGACTGCTCTTCCTTGTGCTGTTGGTCGGCGCTACGTTGTCAGTGCTCACGGATCGTGCGCGCCGCACATTTGAAATCCAGAATTGGAGAAAGCAATTGCGTAACCACACTGTCGTTATCGGCTATGGCACCAAGGGCGCTGGTGCGGTGGCCGCACTCATTGCGGATGATGTCCCGCCTTCGCAAATCGTCGTCGTGGATACGAACCGTGCTGCACTTGCCAATGCAGAACACCATGGTCTTGTCACCATCTACGGTTCGGGATCGAAGCAGGACGTGCTGCGCATCGCCGGTGCACAACATGCGTCGTCAGTCGTCGTGACGCCGTCCACCGACGATACTGCGGTGCTGTGTACGCTATCCGTGCGCGAGCTCAACCCTAAGGCCAAGGTGGTGGCTTCTGTTCGTGAATCCGAGAACCGCCACCTCCTTCTGCAGTCAGGCGCTGACTCAGTGGTGACCTCTGCAGAGACCGCTGGACGCCTCCTCGGCTTGGCCACCGTTACCCCAACCGTGGTGGAGATGATGGAGGATCTTCTGTCCCCGAATGAGGGCTTCTCCGTCGCGGAGCGCGCGGTACGTGAGTTTGAAGTCGGCTCTAACCCACGCCACTTGGCAGACATCGTGCTAGCCGTCCTCCGCAACAATGAGCTGCACCGCGTGGACACCGCGGATGCGTATGCCCTGAAACCGGGTGACCGCCTGCTCTACATCAAGCATGAGATGCAGCAGGCAATTGAAGACTCCGATGAGGACGAGGACGACGACAAGTAATGTTCCTGCCTGTCACCGAAACCGGCCGGATCCCTGTGGATACAGAGGGCCGGCCGGTCCTTGTTGCCGAACCGGCAGGTGACATTCTTGTGGAGGTAGGCGAGGTCCGTGCCTTTGTACTTGAGACTTCTGCCGCTGAGAAACTTGGTGCTTTGCGGGATGCCACGTTCTTTACTGGTCAGCACGCTGTGCTTAAAGCGCTGCATCTTATCCGTAACCGTCGCGAAGCGCGCTTCGATCCGCGCACAGGTCAGGAGTTGGACTACCCAGCACCTGGAGCCGTGGGGCGCATAGGGGAGCGAATGGTCTTTCCGCGAGTAGATCCCGCGGTTATCGGTATCATTCATCATCCTGAGCTGGATCGCATCCTGTTGGCCCGGAACAGGCACCGCCCGGGATTCTTTTCCCTCATCGCGGGCTATGTTGATCCGGGAGAGACGTTGGAGGACGCGATGGCACGGGAGGCCCTCGAAGAAACCGGCCGCCGTATCCATTCAGTGACGTATTGGGGTTCCCAACCGTGGCCGCCCAGTGGGTCCCTTATGGTGGGCTTTTCCGCGGTGGCACAGGATGTCCAACCCGTGTGCGATACTGACGAAGAACTCGCAGAGGTTCGGTGGGTGTCCCGTGCCGATGTGCCGAGTTTGCCCATTGCCCGTTCGGGCTCAATTGCACACACGATGATTATGGAGTGGTTCCACGGTGATGAGACCGGATCTGTCCCTGCTCGATGAAGATCAGCGCGCCGCTGCGACGGCACCGCGCGGCCCGGTCTGCATCCTCGCGGGCGCGGGCACGGGTAAAACCCGCACGATTACCTACCGCATCGCCCACATGGTGGACCAAGGATTCGTCAACCCGCAGCGCGTGCTCGCCGTCACATTCACCACACGTGCGGCGAGTGAGATGCGCGAGCGCCTCCACCAGATGGGCGTCGGGGGAGTGCAGGCCCAAACCTTCCATGCGGCGGCTCGCCGCCAACTGAAGTTCTTCTGGCCGCAGGTGGCTGGAGACCTGCCATGGCAGCTCATCGATAACAAATTCAGCCTCGTTGGCCGCGCAGTCCGGTCATTGGGCCTAGAGAACACCAAGGACACCATTAGGGACTTCCTTGGGGAAATTGAGTGGGCTAAGTCCTCACTCATTAGCCCCGAGGGCTACCCAGGCATCATCGAGAGCACGGACCGCGAAGCGCCTGGGGATCCGAACGCCGTGGCGGAAGTTTTTCGCCGCTATGAGGATATGAAGTCCACCCCTGACCTCATGTACTTGGACTTCGATGACTTGCTCATGCATATCGCCGGGGCCATTGAAAATGTGCCGTCCGTGGCGGAAGTATTCCGTGAGCAATATCGCACCTTCGTCGTGGACGAGTATCAGGACGTCACACCGCTGCAGCAGCGCGTACTTGAAGCCTGGCTAGGGGAGCGCGATGACCTGACTGTGGTGGGTGACGCCAATCAGACCATTTACTCCTTTAACGGAGCCTCCCCGGAATACCTGCTGGACTTTTCCCGCACGTATCCGCAGGCCACGATGATTAAGTTGCAGCGAGATTACCGTTCCACCCCGCAGGTCACAGATCTGGCGAATGCGGTCATTGCTAAAGCTACTGGACGCGCCGCTGGCACTCGTCTGGAGCTGCAGGGCATGCGTGAGCCGGGGCCAGAGCCCACATTTAAGGCCTATGAATCCGAGGAGATCGAGGCCAAAGAGGTCGCTGGTCAGGTGCTCACCCTGCTGAACCAGGGCGTGAAGGCATCAGAGATTGCCATCCTTTACCGCATCAACGCGCAATCGGAGCAATTTGAACAGGCTTTAGCGGATGCAGGAATTGTCTACCAAGTTCGCGGTGGCGAAGGTTTCTTCCGCCGCCCAGAAATTCTGGAGGCCATCCGCGTGCTCATTGCGGCTACGCGCCGCGATGATCTTCCGGAGGACCCAGTGGCTATTGCCCGTGCCGCCTTTGTGGAGCTGGGGTTAACGGCTACTGAGCCGCAGGGTGCGCAGGCTCGTGAGCGTTGGCAGTCCCTCAGCGCGCTCGTGGATCTCATTGCTCAGATTGTGGAAGACCACGAGGACATTGACCTCAATGGTGTGCTGGGAGAGCTACACCGCCGTTCGGACAACAAGCACAACCCCACCATGGAAGGCGTTACCTTGGCCACCATTCACGCGGCCAAGGGCTTGGAGTGGGATGCGGTGTTCCTCGTGGGGCTCACCGAGAAGCTGCTGCCCATCAACCACGCCATCAAGGCAGGTGACGAGCAGGTGGAAGAGGAACGCCGCCTGTTCTACGTGGGCATTACCCGTGCCAGGGAGCATCTAGCCTTGTCGTGGGCATTGGCAAAAACAACTGGCTCGCGGGCCTCGCGTGAACGCACACGTTTTCTCGATGGCCTTGTTCCTGAACTCGAAGAAAGCCAATCCAGCAACCGCCGTTACCGCCCACGCCGCTGTCGGGTGTGCTCTGCTGAACTCACCAGCCCGGCAGAAAAAGTCCTCGGCCGGCACGAATGGTGTGAGTACGAAGGAGATGAGGACGTATTCACAGCATTGCGTTCCTGGCGTGCCTCAGTGGCGAAGGATTCCAAAGTTCCGGCCTACGTCGTCTTTTCCGATGCCACCCTGCAGGCCATCTCAGAGGCGCTGCCCTCCACGGAAGCTGAGCTGCTCGATGTATCTGGCGTGGGCCCTGCCAAACTGGAGCGCTATGGGGCGGAAGTCCTGCAGATCATTGCCTCTACCCACTAGGGCCGCACAGATTTACCCCCTGCAATAAGGGCAGCGTGGATGTTCCAGTACGAGGCGGTGCTGTTCAACTCCGTACAGGTCAACCTCCTTGAGCTCTCCCGCCAGTGGTCGTGTGCGTGGCGCTCCAGGCGGAGCTGGACGTCCCATCAGCCGCCGGATTGTGACCACTGCATGCATGACCACCGCGGTGCGTGTCACGGGGTCTCCCGGCCGTGATGCTTCACTAGCGCGTTGGGCTACCTCGTGCCACTGTTCATCGGCATCGATGCGGTGCAGGTGTGCGCACATCGGACAAGGTCCTGTGCCTTTGACACGCACTGGCCCGATGATGCCCCGAGCGTCCAGCATGGAAACCGGAAGCCATGTCGCCGGACTTTTGTGGAGAGCATGCGCCCATTCCACCGCTCCACTGAGCATGTCGACCGCCACGATGGGCAGATGCCCGGACACTCCTTCGATATACTTCGCGGGCGTTTCTGTGGGCAGTGGTGAGCGAGGTTGGAAATGGTCGGTGAGGAGGGCATCTCGAAGCTCATCGGCCAACACCGACGTTCCCAGCACCGCCACGCGTTGTGGTGTGGGTTCCGGCCACAGGACGTTGTAGCTGATGAGATCATCCACCACACTGCGTGCGGCCGCTGGGGTAAGCCCGGTGTTTTCAATTGATTTTTCAATGGTTTGCCTTGTCAGCGGCGTGCGAAGGCGGTTGAGCAGACTTGCCAACTGTGGGTGCGCTTCCAGCACACCGACCCGTGTGGCATCCATACCGCACTGTAAGATGCCTGGCTCGCGTTCCAGTACTGCCACGTCGGGCGCCAATGCGTAGGCCTGTGCCGCCATGTGTTCCTCCCCGTGTCGCGGCATCCCTCCCAGCCGCGGTTGGCTTCCATTGCACCACAGGTAGAATGCCCTGTCATGTCGAGTAATCCCGAAGTGCGTGTCATCCGTTCCGCCCGGCGCCGGCGTACCGTCCAAGCCCGCACTGTCGACGGCATTCTGGAGGTACGCATTCCCGCGTGGATGTCCGCCGCGGAGGAGGAGAAGGCCGTGGCGGACATCGTGGCGAAGGTGCAGAAAAAGCACACATCGACGCAGCTTTCCGACGCCTCCCTCACCACCCGCGCCCACTCTCTCAACACGCGCTACCTGGAAGGCCGCGCGAAGCTGGGGTCTATTCGTTGGGTGAGCAACCAAAAATCCCGTTGGGGCAGCTGTACTACCTCAACGGGAGATATCCGCATTTCTGACCGTCTGCAGGACGTCCCTGAGTACGTTCTTGACGCCGTGATCATTCACGAGTTAACCCATACCTTCATTTCCGGGCATGGCCCGGAGTTTTGGGAGTGGGCTGACCGGGCACCGAAAGCGGAACGGGCCAAAGGCTATTTGGAGGCCTATCAGCGCTTCCGCTAACCGCGCAGCACAGTAGTCCTGCCGCGCGCACTAGTTTTCGCGGGATTCTTTGCCTTCGCCCTCATCCTTACCCGTGCCGTCGTCCGAATCGTGGACGTCCTCGTTAGACGCGGAGTCTTGGTCGGGAGTGCCGTCTTCTTCCGCGGCATCAGTTTGGCCACTGGACTGCTGCTTGAGCATTTCCTCCAGCTTGGAGAACTCCTCTTCGAAGCCCTCGTCAGTGCTGTCATCGAGCAAACCGTCGATGAAGGAGGCAGGGTTCTCGATGTGTTCGGCCGTAGGAAGCAGGTCTGGGTGATCCCACGCGGAATCACGCTTGTCCACACCGACGGCCACGGTGGCGCGGCGCCAGAGCTCAGCGGCAGCCTCCACCTTCGGGGCGTTGAGCTCAATGCCGACGACCTGGGAGAAAGCCTTCTCGGCAGAGCCACCGGTGGAGCGGCGGTGCGACCACGCCTCATTCATAGCCTTCGTCGATGGAATGCGCTCGCCTAAGGCTTCGGTGACAACATGCTCGACCCAGCCCTCAACGAGCGCGAGCAAGGTCTCTAGGCGGGAAGCTGCGCCCGCATTACGGGAGGTAATGCGGGGGGAGAGGTCCATGCCCTGTAGTTTGCCCATCGCATCCTGGATTGCCTGCGGGTCACCGGACTCGAGGTTGAGCTCGCGGGTGGCCTCCTCAATGTGGGAGGTGTCGATGACGAGGCCCATGGCGTATTCCTCCACGGAGGATACAAGGCGTTCTACCAGCCATGGAACGTGCCTGAACAGGCGCTGGCGGGCGGCCTCACGGGCGCCGATGTAGACCAGCACCTCTTGGCCCGGAACGTTGAGGTTTCGGGCGATGGCCTGGATGTTGTGCGGCAGCAACGCTGTGGTGCCAGCAGGGGAGACCGGCAGTCCGAAATCGGAACCGGTGAGCGCCTGGGAGGCCAAATCACCGAGCGCGTGGCCGAGCTTCATGCCGAAATTCATGCTGGACATCGAGTTCATCATCGAGGTCATCGGCCCCATCATCTCGCGGGCCTCCTCTGGCAGGGACTCGAGCTGCGCATTGTTCATGTGCTCAGCCACCGGGGTCACCATGCGCTGCCACATGGGCAGGGTGTGCCCCAGCCACTCTGTGGAATTCCACGCCGTAACAGAACCGGAGGCGGTGGGGAGCAGGGTGGCATCATCAAGCCACAGCTCCGCCAAGCGCACGGACTCCTGAACCGCAGTGCGGTCCTTCTCGTTGACTTCCTTGTCTCCGGAGATCTGTTGCTGGGCGATGCGCTTGGCCAAGTCATAGTTGACCGGTCCGGAGCCTTCCGGTGAGCTCATGGAGGAACCCATGCCGGAGAGCATCTGGCCAAACTGGTTGAGGAGATCGCCTAGGCCACCGCCACCGCCAGCGCCACCCGCGCTGAAGCCGAAGGCGCCAAACGGGTTCTGGTCGCGACGATCCTTGTCGTCGTCATCATCGTTGTTGGGAAAAGAGAAACCGAATCCGTTGTTCATGCGCCCCAATCTACCGGTTTCTGAGCTAAGGATTCTAGGTTCACGGCAACGCTGAGAGCGAACAGGCCGACAAACGTTGTAGGCTGTTTCTCCGTGAATCGACAGCAGAACCCCCGAACCCGCCGCCTTCGTACCCTGACCTGGGGAGCGATCCCGGTGGCGCTGACGGGAGCCTTGCTGAGCATCGACCGCATCCCGGGCACGGACATCACGCTGACTGTTCCCTATGCTTCTGAAGGTCCGGGGCCCGTCGTGGATACCTTGGGTGAGGTCGAGGGCATGCAGGTCGTTGAGGTTAAGGCGCCCGAAACCTTTGAACCTTCTGGTCAGCTCAATATGACCACGGTGTCGGTGCGCACCAACATGACGATGGCGCAGGCGCTTGGCCGGTGGATGTTTACTGATGACACCCTCGTGCCGATCGAGAACATCATTCCCCAAGGTAAGACGGATGAGGAAGTCCAGGAGGCTAACCAGCAGGCTTTTACGCAGTCGGAGTCTGCCGCCACGGTGGCGGCCATGGACTACCTCAACAAACCGGTGCGCATTGAGGTAGCGCAGGTGCTTGGTGACGCCCCCGCGGCCGACTCGCTCCATGAAGGCGATATCATCACCGCCGTTAACGCAGATCCCGTCAGTGAACCCGGTGAGGTTCAGGAGAAGGTTCGTGAGCTCGCTCCAGGCGATGAGGTGACACTGGACATCGTTCGCGAGGGCAAGGACAGTACGGTGACAGTGACCCTCGGTGCGCATCCGGAGGATGAGGACACCCCGCTGCTGGGCATTCTTATGATGTCGGTGCCGACTGAGGACATTAGTGTGGATTACAATCTGCAGGACATCGGAGGCCCGTCAGCAGGCATGATGTTTACGCTCGCGGTCATTGACAAACTGTCCACTGAGGACCTCACAGGCGGTGCGGTTGTGGCTGGTACCGGCACCATCGGTGAGGACGGACAGGTGGGGCCCATCGGAGGTATCGCCCACAAAGTTCGCGCTTCCCGTGATGCGGGCGCGGAGCTTTTCCTGTCCCCAGCGGAGAATTGTGCGGAAGCCACCAGCCGAGACACCGGTGACATGGTGGTGGCGAAGGTACACACCCTCGATGACGCAATAGCGGCAATGCGAAACTTCGCCGATGGGGAAGAAGTCGAGACCTGCGGGACCCCGCCGCACCGCGGCTAGCTAGACCAGCCCCAGCTCCTTGAGCCGCTCCTCCGGATCATCCTGGTCGGTGGAGATCATCTGCTGCATGATGAGGCCTTCGTCGTTATCGACGACGGTCAGGATTGCGGTGTTACCCAGCATGGACCAGCCCACTACGCGGTTGCCGCTGTCCTCGATGACGCGAGAACTGCGAAGCTCCGTGAGCACCTGGGTGGTCTGGGAGGCTTTGGCCTTGGATTTGAAGAACTGGAACTGGCCCACCTCAGCGCCAGAACAGTTGAAGGAGTCCGTCACACCATTGGGATCGCAGCGATCGAACTGCTCGAAAATCTCTTCCGGAACGAGGCCACCGAAAATCTCGTAGGCCTCGTTTACGGAAGCGTCGAATTTCCCTCCCGATGCCGAGCTTGGCTCGGCAGAGTCAGAGCCCTCGCCATCCTCCCCGTCAGCGGTGGAGGCAGAGCTGCGTGAACCACTCTTACCGGCAGATGCGTCCGCGGACTCGGATTCTTCAGCGGAGCTCGTCGAGACAGCCGAGCTTGTTTCAGTGGCCTGCTTCGATGCGGAGGTGGGAGACTCTGGGCTCTTCTCCTCGGTGGCAGCAACTGTGGAGGCCGGTGCTGGCTCAGGGTTTTCCTTGTGGCCGCATGCGGCAAGGAGTGAGCCGGTGGCGAGCACGACTGAGGCAGCGGCGGTGAGGCGGGTGGTCAAGCGCACGAGATACTCCTCTAAATTGCGGTACTGCGGTACACGTTGGTAATACTATCTGCCCAGTTTAGTCGATTAAAGGACGTCGTCTGGATCCTGCTCGAGGCCATAGCGCAGGGCGGCGATGACTCCGGGGGCGACGTTGGGCCCGCCACGCAACTGGATATCATCCTCCGCGAATGGGCCAGCGGCCTCTAGCTCCTCTTCAGTGGGGCGCAGCTGGAGCAAAGTGAGCTCTGCACCTTCCGTCCCATCCTCTCCCACGCCTTCGCGGAGGACACCGGAGAAAAGGCGAGCGGGGTGGGCGTCGGCAAGCGCGGCGTCTGCGGTGTCTTTGAACGTGATCTCCTGTGCCAAGATGACTCCGGCGACCTCACGCGGCCATGCCAAACGTGCAACGTACTCGGCTAGGTGCTCCGAACCCGGCTCGATACCTTCGGGGAGATCCTGGACCACGAGTGTGAGAGGGGAATCCTCGTCGACATCCCCCAGCTGCGCTGCCACCAAGTCGGTGGGGACAAGGGCAAACAGCGTAGGAGGGGCGTCCCAGCCTTCGGCGTGAATGAAATCCACGGCCTCGCGCATGGCCTTGTTGAGCGCGCGGTTAGCAGCTGGCTGGGAGTTGGGTTGGGAACTCATAAGCGTCCTTGTTCGTTGACGGTGGTAGTGCTTCTCTAGACTAGAAGCTTGATACCTCTATATTCGCACGACACTTGATTGGAGCTGGAGTTGGCTTCCGGACTCAACCGACCCACCGCCCCGATGAAACGTCCACCCAGGGTGCTGTCCTGGGTAGTCGCCGTCATCGCTATCCTCTTGTTCATCGGCCCCATGTTCGTGGGCTTCTACACAGACTGGAAGTGGTTCGGCGCGATTGAGTACCGCGGGGTCTTTACCAAGACCCTGATCACGCGCATCGTGCTCTTCCTTATTTTTGGTCTGGTCGCCGCCGCCATCACTTATGTTGCCGGCCTTCTGGTTTGGCGCGGGCGCGGGGCGTCCATGGACATGGCGGACCTCAATTCGCCCGTCTACCAGTACCGCAAGTCCATTGAAAGCACAATGGGGGTCTTCCTCAAGGCCATCCCTGTGCTTGTTGGTATTGTTTCCGGCCTGCTGGGCCAGGCTAACTGGCGCCCAGTCATGCTTTTCCTTAACTCGCATGATTTCGGCGTGACTGACCCGCAGTTCAACCACGATCTGGGTTTCTATGCTTTCCGCCTGCCGGTGTGGTCGATGCTGGTCAATGCTCTTTCGTTGCTGTTTGCCGTGTGCTTCCTCATCGCGCTGGTGGGACACTACATTCTCGGCGGCATCCGCATTGGTAACCGCGCGGCCGGTGTGCGCGGCTCGTTGTCGAAGTCCGCGCGCACCCAGCTGGCCGTGACGGCTGGCATCTGGATGCTGCTGCAGGTGGCCAGCTACTGGCTGGAGCGCTATCAGTTGCTCTACACGAAGCACTCGCTGTTCACCGGTGGTTCTTACACCGACATCAACGCCTACCTGCCGGCGAAGATTATCCTCATGATCATCGGCGTATTCGTCGCCGTGGCCATTTTCTCCGCAGTGGTGATCAAGGACCTGCGCATCCCTGGTCTTGCTGTGGTGCTCATGGTGCTCTCGGCACTGGTTATTGGCCAGGGCTGGCCGCTCATCATGGAGCGCTTCTCTGTGAACCCGAACCGTCAGGCCAAGGAAGCCGAGTCCATTTCCCGCAACATCGAGTCCACGCGTTTTGCTTACGGTCTGACCGAAGACAAGGTGACGTACGAGGAAAACTGGGGCGCCGGCGATGTTGCCGATGACAAGGTTGCGTCCGATGATTCGACGATTTCTAACCTGCGCTTGTTGGATCCAGATATTCTTGCGCCGACGTTTACGCAGATGCAGCAGCTGAAGAACTTCTACGGCTTCCCAGAGACTCTGGCGATGGATCGCTACGAGATCGACGGCGATATCCGTGACTTTGTGGTTGCCGCCCGCGAGCTCGACCCGAATGAATTGCAGGAGAACCAGCAGAACTGGATTAACCGTCACACCGTGTATACGCACGGCAATGGCTTCATCGCCGCCCAGGCCAATACGGTTGATGAGGTCGCCCGTGATGCAGGTTCTGCCCGCGGTGGTTTCCCCATCTTCACCGTGGCTGATCTGCAGACGCAGTCCGGCAAGGATGCAGAAGGCGAAGGCGAGACCAAGAACGCCGAGGAATCCTTGGGCATTAAAGTGGACGAGCCGCGCATTTACTTTGGCCCGGTGATTGCTAGCGCACGCGATGGCATGGATTACGCCATCGTGGGCAAGACTGGTGAGCAGTCGGTGGAGTACGACACCGATACCTCCACCTACACATACGAGGGGAAAGGTGGCGTGGACATCGGAAACCTTGTGGACCGCACAGCCTTTGCCCTGAAGTACCAGGAGCTGAACTTCCTGCTGTCGGACCGTGTTGGTTCGGAGTCCAAGTTGCTTTATGACCGCGATCCGCGTGAGCGCGTGGAGAAGGTTGCTCCGTGGCTGACCACGGATTCTTCCACCTACCCGGCGGTTATTGATGGCCGCATCAAGTGGGTTGTCGATGGCTACACCACCCTGGACTCGCTGCCGTACTCGCAGCGAACCTCCCTGACGGAGACTACGCAGGATGCGCAGAACCCGAACGGCACGACGCAGCGTCTGGTCAACGACCAGGTGGGCTACATCCGTAACTCGGTGAAGGCTACTGTCGACGCCTACGATGGCACCGTTGATCTCTATGAGTTCGACACCGAAGACCCTGTCCTCAAGGCGTGGGAAGGCGTCTTCCCGGGCGTCGTCAAGCCGGAGTCGGAGATTTCCGACGAGCTGCGTCAGCACTTGCGCTACCCGGAGGACATGTTCAAGGTCCAGCGCAACCTTCTGGCCAAGTACCACGTTGATGACCCAGGAGTGTTCTTCAACAACGATGCCTTCTGGTCTGTCCCGGAGGATCCGACCGCCGGCGAGTCGCAGGGTCTGAACCAACCGCCGTACTATGTGCTGGCCTCTGACCCGGAGACCAATAAGCCGAGCTTCCAGCTCATCACCTCCTACCGTGGCCTGAACCGTCAGTTCCTGTCCGCACACATGGCCGTGTCCTCCGACCCGGAGACCTACGGCGACATCACCGTGCGCGTGCTGCCGACGAATACCCAGACTCAGGGTCCGAAGCAGGCCCAGGATGCCATGATGTCCTCCGACCAAGTCGCGCGTGACCGCACGCTGTGGCAAGGCTCGAATGACCTGAAGAACGGTAACTTGCTGGCGCTGCCGGTGGGCGACGGTGAAATCCTTTACCTCGAGCCCATCTACTCTCAGCGCAAGGGCCAAGAGTCGGCCTTCCCGAAGCTGCTGCGCGTGCTTGTGTCCTACAAGGGCCGAGTAGGCTACGCCCCGACGATTGGTGAGGCCCTGGAACAGGTCGGCATCGATCCGAAGGCCGCCCAGGACATCACGGAGATCGAGGGCGACTCGGGCAAGAAGACCGACAAGGATGAGGCGAAGGATTCCGAGGGCGACCAGAAGGACGCCAAGGATGGCAAGGACTCCGAGTCTTCTGCACCGGCCTCCGCGCCGAAGGCCTCCAACGAGGGCGAGGCGATCGACGCCATCAACAAGGCTCTCGACGGCGTGGACAAGGCCAAGGGTGGCTCCTTCGAGGAGTACGGCAAGGCTCTGGACGAGCTGGACAAGGCAGTGGAGGATTACCGCTCACTGCAGTCCCAGTAAGTCCGATTGAAGGCTGAGCAAGATAGCCGGCCACTGACCGCGAAATGGCGCCTGCCCAGGGGATTTGGGTGGGCGCCATGGCGTCTGTATAGTTACATGAGTCGCCAGCGCACGAGACAGTGTGCAGAGCGCTTGATGTTTGGAAGTGCATCTCGACGCGGGGTGGAGCAGCTCGGTAGCTCGCTGGGCTCATAACCCAGAGGTCGTAGGTTCGAATCCTGCCCCCGCTACCAACTTCCAAGCCCCTACCAGTGGAAACGCTGGTAGGGGTCTTCTTTGTTTTGTGTTGAAACCCGGCATTTTGTGCACTAGATGGTGCACTAGAGTCAGAATCCTGCACCAAACGGAACTGCGACGCTCCAACGAAGCGGCGCAGGTTTTCGGGGCATTGCTTAGTGATTGCGAGGTCGGCGGCAACGAAGGAACGCCACGGGAGCCGGCAGTTCGAGGAAAGCAACTGCGAACTGCTGTGCAAGTCTCACAACCGCGCCAAAGGTAACGCTTAACCAGCGGCGACGCGGGGATCTAACAATGCTGCGTCGCTAGCGCCCGCACCCGGCAAGCCCAATACCAGGCTGCGCTAGCGACGCCCGACACACATCAGTGCTGCACTGCTAGGATACGCCTGCGACCGGCAGAGCCGGGCCGAATACGGGATTGACCACGTACACCCCGTATTCGTGCAAAGGAGCACTGTCATGTCCACTCATTCCCACACGCTTGCATCCCACGGAGAGATCCTCGCGAACCTCCCCGGCATCCTCGGCTTCTACCCGAACAACTCGCTGATCCTCGCGTTCTTCGTCGACGACGAGGGTGTCGACACCATCCGCCTCGGCCCGGTCGCGCGGTTCGACCTGGACGAGGCCGTGGAGAAGCTCACCGAGAGCCGCGAGCGGTTCGCAGCGTGGGTCCACCACCTCGAACTCGACGCTGTTATCGCGTACATGATCAGCGACGACATTGCGCAGCCGGTCTTCGGCGAGACAGCCACGTATCTCACGAGCGGGGCCGTGCACCTACCGCCGCTGCTCGGGGTGGTGCAGGTGCCTGAGATCGTCACCGGGGCTGCGTGGTGGTCTGTGTACCAGCATCCGCTCATCGACGAGCCGCGCCACGGCGTTGTCGGCGAGGTCGCCGCATCGGCGGCGCTGCGGCAGATGCTAGAGCACACCGGCGAGCTGCCGGAGCCGAGCAAAGACGACATCGAGGCACGCCTGAACAGCACCGATCACGGCATCGACGCTGCCGAGCACGCCGACATCATCGAAGACGCGCTGGCGTATATCCCGCCCATGTTCTCCGACGTGCTGCAGCGTGAATACGAGCAGGCGGCGGCAGGAATAACCCAGCCGAGCACGCGCGCTGTTCGATCGGCGCTGAAATGCTTCACTACAAAGCGCTTGCGAGACGCGCTGCTCGCAGCGCTGCTCGATGACCCGCAGGCGGGCCTTGCGTTCATAGAGAAGGTTATGCGCGCTGTCCCGACCAGCTGGCCAGGGATGCGCGCGCAGCTCACCGCCACTGTTGCCGTGCTTGCGCACGCCACAGGCCAGCCGGGGCTAGCTGGCGTGGCTGCGCAGCGAGCCACCGAGATCGGGCCAGACGAGAATTTCCCGTCGTTGGTGGCGAAGCTCACCGACATCGGCCAGGGCGAGCGGATGGTCGAACTCGTCCGCGAGGGCGCCGAGAAGACCCGCACGATCTTGTTTGCCGAGTAGCACCACCTACCCCGTTGCAGCGATGCAACGGGGTTTTTCTTTTCTCGCGGGGCCGTGGCTTGCGACGACCGACACCTCAACGAGGCAGGGGAGTGGCCTTTAGACAGCAGAGCTGTCTCCAACAGACGGATTGACCATCAATCCGAACAAGGAGGCACCTGATGCGCGACTTCATCCACACCGACCTGGAACTGCTCTACCAGCTCGCCGACGGTATCGACGGCGAGGACGCCGATCCGGGCGCAGCGCAAGAACTGCGCGACCTAGAGGCGGCAGGCACACCGCTGCCCTGGGCAGTGCTGTAACGACAGCGCAACCACCCCACAGCAGCAAAGCCGCTGCTTAAGTACCCAAACTGCACAGCAATTCACACCCACTCACGTAAGGAGAACCACCATGTCCAACCCATTCAACAACGGCACCATCGTCGGCAACGCAGCTCGCGCACCGAAGCTGTTCGAGCACGCAAACGGTGGCGCGACGGTGAAGCTCAGCGTCTATGCGCGCAACACCTTCAAGAACAAGGCCACCGGCAAGGTCGAGTCCGAGATCGTGGAGCTGACCGGCTACGTCCAGGACGCGAAGAACCCCGGCGTGTTCGGCTGCATCGGCTCCGGCGATCGCGTCGTGGTGAGCTACTCGTTGAAAACCGACGTCTACACCGACAAGGACGGTGTGAAGCACTACCCGCTGGTCGCACGCATCGACACGGTGCAGTTGATTGATTCCAAGAAGGAGTCCGCGGCCCGAGCAGCCCGTCGAGGCAACGACGCTGCGACCGCAGCGCTCGCAGACGCTGAACAAGCACCGTTCTAGTTACAACAACACCCCGTAGGTTTCCCTGCGGGGTTATTTTTTCTTCAAAATACTAGATCCGCCGAGGTCGTGGTCGACCCATACATCGATTCGTACAGTTCCCGTGTCGCTGAGATGGGATTCATCCAACCTTGCCCCCCGGAAGAGCCCAGTGCAGGTTGTCGACCACCTGTGGGAGCTCCTGGGCCTACAAGACCAGGTACCCGTTACGACTCCCAGAAATACAAGATCTGACCCCTGCGAATGTCGCCCCGGACCTTGAGACCGTCGGTCCCCATTTCAGGTGCTGTTGCAAAGTTGGGGGGAGAGCAGCGAAGACTCAGTTTCTCATTCCCTGATGGCCGCTGCGTGTGGGCGTTCTCAGGCCGTCTCGAAGGCCCGGTTGACGATGACCGCGTCCGGGTTCGGTTGCCCGTAGACAAACATCGTGCCTTGCCCTTTCCGCAATGAGTGCATCGCCTCCACAGTGCTACATGGAGACGAGAACGCCGTTGGGATGCGAAAGTAGCTACGTCTGTTTGATGGTCCAGGAGATCGACGGGCCTGCCGATTGGAGATGTGATCTGATCAGATCAGCAGATCAGACACAATCTGCTGTTTCAGTTGCATGGGGCGGTCGAAGAGGTTGTCTTCTGCCTCGTGCTTGTGTTGCGAGGGTGAGTGTGGCGAGAACGGCGAAGGCTGCTCCGATCCACATGGCTGCGGAGGGATCGTCACCGGCTCGGCCGATGGCGAGCGCGCCGATTGCTGATCCCAGGGCGACGCCCATGGTAATGACGGAGGTGTGCACCGTGCTGACCATGTTCCCGGTTCCTCCGATTTCGGCGACGCGGGCGACCATGGCGGGGTTCATCGGCACTCCGGCGACGCCTACGATGAGCACCATGGCCAGCACGAGCGGCTGTGCGTTGCTGAAGGCTCCAAGGAGCGCGAGTGAGATGAATAGCAGTGTGTGTCCGATGCGCAGGATGCCGATGGCGTGCTGGTCGGCGAACTTGCCGACGATGAGGTTGCCGATGAAGGACACGATCCCGTAGGCGAGCAGGATCAGGGTCGTCGTATTCGTCGCGAAGCCGGCGTTCTGTTCCAGCAGCGGGGTGAAGTAGGAGAAGCCGGCAAAGGCTGCGCCGATGGTCAGCAGGCTGACCAGGTATCTGGACCAGAGTTTCGGCGAGCGCAGCTTGCGCAGGTCCTGTGCGGCGGCTTCCTGGGTGGCGGCTTCACGGGCGGGCAGGGTGAGCAGGCTGATGAGGAACACGGCGAAGGCCGCGATGCCTAGGATGTAGAAGCTGGACTGCCAGCCCCAGCGGGCCGCGAGGAAGTGCGACAGCGGCAGGCCGATGACGGTTCCGATCATGATGCCGCCGAGCACGATGGACACTGCTTCGCCGATCTTCTCCGGACTCGGGGCCAGTCGGGCGCTGTAGGACACGGCGATGCCATAGGCGGCGCCGGAGAGGCATCCGGTCAGGACGCGAAGCAGTGCCAGCCACCAGAACTCGTGGATCAGCGGGACCAGGACCTCCAGCGCGGCATAGGTTCCGATGACGATCAACAGCGAGGCTTTGGGTGGGCGATGCCGCAGGAGGTACACCAGCAGCGGGCCTCCGAGCGCCATGCCGAGCGCGTACAAAGTGACCACCGTCCCGACCTGGCCGGTCGAGACGCCCAGGTCTGCGGCGATCTGCGGCATCATCCCCGCGGTCTGGAACTCGCTCATGACCACCACCATGATCGTGAGCATCAGTACGTACAGGTATTTCTTCATTGCTCGGTCTCCAATGTGGATTCTCTAGTACAAAATAAAGGTGCAGGTGAGCCCGACAGCTCACGGATTTCTCAGTAGTAGCGTATCAAGGTGTCAGGGCACTGAGGCCGAGTGCGACGATCCGCCGCAGTTCCTCGGGTGCGGAGCCGGCCTGTGCCATGACGCGAATCCCTGAGATCAGGGTGACGACCAGCAGTGCGGTGTCCCGAGCGTCCAGGTCCGGCCGGAGGCTGCCGTCGAACCTGCCGGCCCTGACGGCGTGCTCCAGCATCGCGAGCTGGCGTCCCAGTGCACGGTCGAGGATGCGGGCGACGCGCGGGTCCTGACTGCCGCGGTCCGGCGTCATGCGTGTCGTCACGACCATGCACCCGGCCGCGTGCCCTTCAGTGGACGCCTCGTACTCCTCGGCGATCATGAGATTCAGAACACCGCTCACGCGTGCGAAGCCATCCAGTTCGGCATCGGCGAGCACCGCCTCCTGACTCTCACCAGTGACCTCGACATAGCGCTCCAGTGCTCGAACGAACAGCTCATCCTTGGAGTCGAAGGCGTTGTACAGGCTGCTCCGCCGCACCCCGGCCGCCGCGCACAACTGCTCAGTCGACGTGTCCGCGAATCCACGCACCCTGAACTGCGCGGCCGCGGCATCCAGCACCGTCGCCTCGTCAAACGTTCGTGGTCTACCCATGTCCGCGATGCTAGCAGTTAATGGACTATGGAGTACAAAACAAACACAGGCCGCGACCGACGCAGCGTTGACTGGTGCAGCCGTTGTTGAATGGGCTGCCCGCATGACGCGCACCTGGCTCGTATAGGTGCTGTTGCAAAGTTGGGGGGGAGAGCAGCGAAGACTCAGTTTCTCATTCCCTGATGGCCGCTGCGTGTGGGCGTTCTCAGGCCGTCTCGAAGGCCCGGTTGACGATCACCGCGTCCGGATTGGGGTGCCCATAAGCAAACATCGTGCCCTGACCTTTCCGTAATGAATGCATCGCTTCCATCCCTTTCAACGTCCGGTAGGCAGACGTCCGGTTCTTAAACGCGCCTTTCGGCCCG
>NZ_KV788207.1:0-13476 GCF_001807225.1 Corynebacterium sp. HMSC05E07 | reverse complement strand
CGACCATGGTCGCCTTCCAGGATGTTGTTGAGGTATTTCACCTGCCGGTGTACCACTGTTGGCGGGCAGATTCCCTCCGCCTTCAGCTCGGATATTGCCTTGGCCAGAGCTGGTGCCTTGTCGGTGTTGATGACCCGCGGGGACCCGGCTGTCGTATTCGATCGCAGCGTCTTGGCCAGGAAACGCTTGGCCGCAGCCACATTCCGTTTTGGTGAGAGGTAGAAATCTAAGGTCTGCCCACCGGCGGTAATAGCCCGGTAGAGATAGCACCACGTGCCGCCGACCCGGATATAGGTCTCATCCACCCGCCAGGACCGGGCCTGCCAGTCGGGTACCTGCCGGTACCAGCGAGTGTGCTTATCCAGCTCAGGGGCGTATTTCTGCACCCAGCGGTAGATCGTGGTGTGATCGACTGGCACACCCCGCTCGGTCATCATTTCTTCGAGGTCGCGGTAGCTCACGCCGTAGCGGCAGTACCACCGCACCGCCCACAGGATGATGTCACGGGGGAAATGCCGACCGGAGAAGATGCCCATGGCTCTGATTATTTCACGCCGGTCTTTCTACTGCCCCAACTTTGCAACAGCACCGTTCCTGGCATTGTTTTACACGTGGCTAGCGAGGTCTAGGCCTTATGTTTACAGAAAGTGGTGAGTGTGGTGTCAGCGGCTAGTGATTCTGGTTCGCGTGGGCAGCGGGTGGGCTATATCCGTGTTTCCACGGTGGAACAGAATAATCAGCGGGCCATGTTCGGCCCGAAAGGCCGTCTCGAGCGCTAGGCCTTACCGTCACCGTAAATAAGCCCCGAAAACTTTGCAGATTCGGGGCACTATCTACCGTGAACGACGATCGTCGTGAGCGCGGCTAGCGGTTCAGGCTTCTAATAACCACAACCAGAGCAATGATGAGCCCGAGTAGGACTAACAATCCCAGACCACCGATGAGAGGAAGAGGGATAGCAGAGAAGAAGGAGGAGTCGTCGTTGTCTTGCGCCTGGTTATTGGAGTTGTCCTGCGCGGTTGGCTCCGGTGCCTCTGAGGGTTTCTCGGTCTCGAGCTTGACCGGCGCAAAGGTTGGCTCGGGGACTGGGTCGCCGAAAACATCGGTCACGAGGTCATACGTAAGAACAGGCAGCTGGGTGGTTTCGTCGATCTCTTGGTCAGTCAGGAACTGCTCATAGTTGACAGCGATATATTGCTCGCCGCCCTGCCACACGCTTTCGATTTCCGACATCCCAGAGCCGTCGTTGTGTGAGCCGCCGTAGCGGTTGGCGAATAAGATGGGCGCTGGATAACTGAAGTCTTGGCTGTTGTCCTTCTGGACGGTTGCGCGGTACCCTTCCATGCGAATCTCACTGCGCGCGTCGTTGTAGGCGGTCAGAACTAGTCCATCACCAGGTTTGGAGTGCTCGAAATCCTCCGCTTCTTCAACCATGGATACCTTGCCCGCGAGTTGCTGCCCGTGCTCGACAGGGATGCGGTAGAAATGCGTTTCACCAGGAACAATCTGGGCACGCACGGGCTGCTTAGGGGAAAGTTCGGTGGCATCGGTGAACCACGTTCCAGGAGTAACCTCAGTGGGGGCTCCGGAGGCTGTGACGGGACCTGCTTCAGTCTTTTCCTCGGCCGGGTCCGGTTGACCGTCCATATCCGGCTCGCCAAAGCGGGTGATGGTCACTTCTACGCCGAGCTCTTCATCCTGCTTCCAGTCACCTTTTCGCTCGATAGCGAAGGCGAGTTCATCGGAATCGCATCCCTCTTCACCGCCCTGGGTGCTATACAAAGTCGCTGTTTGGTATTGGTTTACCGAGGAGTCAGTGGCCGTGGCGGTGTCGAGCTCGCAGTATAGATCGACTGAGTCAACATCTAAATGGAGTGATCCGCCTTTTCGGAAGTTATTAATACTCGGCTCTTGCGTCGTGTTGGCGCTGATGACAATGCGTTCGCCTTCGGCAATCGGGGTGGTGAAGAAGGTCGTGGACTCAGCGGAGTGCCCTTTACCTTCCGTCGGCGGAAGGGTGGTGGAGAAGGCCTCTACTTCACGGTTGACCTTTGCCGGTGAGGCTTCCGATTTACCGCCTTCGATCTCCTCTAAGTCTGATTCGTAGGCGTTGTAGGTGCGGGGTGCTGCACGGCGTAGTTCTTTGGCTAGGCTGTCGGCGTCGGAGGCATCGGCATAGGTGCCGCCGGTGGCGTCAGCAATGCACTGCAGCTCCTGCTGAGCCTCAGGCTCAACGTTGAAGCCCACCGTGTTGATGACGAGATCGATACCTTGTTCCTTCAGTTCTTTTGCTACGTCACACACTGGTGGTGGAGTACAGGTGGCCACGCCGTCGGACACCAAAATGATGCTGCGCTGGCCCTCTTTGGGAAGCTCGGCCGCGGCCTTGCGCAGGGACTCACCAATAGGTGTAAAACCTCGTGGCTGCAAGCCATCCATGTGGGTAATCATTTTCTCGGAGTTGCCGGCTTCCGGTGGCGTGACCACGGTGATGTCCTGGCAGCCAGCTGCCTCATCCTCGGGCGCCTCGCCGGTGTTACCGCCGTAGGTGACAAGGCCCAGTGGGGCGTCGTCACCGGCTTCTGAGATGAAGGTCCGAGCGGCGTCTTTCGCTGCGTCGATGCGGGTCTGGCCGCCGGCGTCGTTGGTGATCATGGAGCCAGAAGAATCGAAGACCACCATAGTTGGAGCCATAGTGGTGGAGCCAGACGGAGCATTCGACGTGGATGGGCTGGGTGGTTCTACTGTCTTATCGTCGGCAGCAGCTACCGGGAAAACCCCAGACACAATGGCAATGGCGATGGCGGCTAGGGTGCCAAGTAATGCGGTGAATCGTGATGTCGGCGAGAAGCGAGGCGCTGTGTTCATGTGAGTCAAGTTACATGCAGCGTGGAAGTCTTGTCGCCGAAAGCAGTTCACGAGGGGAGTGGCCCCCACTGTTAGCCGTCCAACGCCCGTAGATAAAACCACTGAATCAACGCACGCCGGGGAATATCGAGTAGCGGGCGCAGGAAGGTGAAATGGGCGGGCTGGGAGGAGGCATCGACAAGCAACAGCGTGCGCCCATCCCGCAAACGTTCCAGCGTAAAGGTTTCCTCACCGCGCTCGATATGGCCGGGCAAAGTGCCATATGTGAATCCGCAGTGTCCTTCGTCACGGAACACATCCACCACTCGGCAGCGAAACGTCCAGAGCCCTAACCTCATACTGACCTCTGCGCCTTCCTCCACGACGTCATGAGTTGCTCGCACGCGAAAGAGGCCGCTGCGCTGCAATCCCCAGCGAAACAGCTTGTTGGCCGCGGTGTCGAAGTCGGTATCGATGACGCGGGACATGTGCAGCTGCGGGAAGCCCTCAGTGGAAGAGTACGACAGTGGCTCAGGCATGGGTTTAGCCTAGTCAAACCACCGTTAAAAGAAGCTTTAAAGCCGTAAAATTAGGGTTATGCAGGAGAAAAGACAACGCCTGATCGTCCCCGACTTAGCGCGCGGTACAGCTCTGTTGGGGATTGCCATGGCGAACACCGTGCAAAGTTGGGTGGTCAATGAGTGGTCTTTGGGACCGAGCTCCACCGTGGGCGGAGTGCGCCCAGACAGCGCCGTGGACGTCATGTCAGCAGTCTTTGTTGCCATGTTTGTGCGTGTGCGTGGCCTGCCCATGTTTTGCATGCTCTTGGGCTTTGGCGTGGGACTCATTGTGGCCAGTCTGCAGCGCAAGGGCTATACCCCCAAGGAATCCCGCCGCGTCCTCATCCGCCGCTATGGACTGCTGGCGGTGTTTGGGTTAGCGCACGGCTTCCTGCTTTTCGACGGCGACATCATGTTCCTGTACGGCCTCATGGGCGTTGCTTTGGCCTTGGTGTTTATGTTCTCGACACGTGTACTGCGGCGCATTTCCTACTGGTTCTTTGGTGGTTTCGCGGCTTTTACGACTTCAGGTGCTATTGCGACATACTTTGGCTACTTCAATCCCATGCCCACCTCACGGCCGATGACCGGGGATCTTGTGAGCTTCGGGGATTTCTTTGCCCGTAACATGCGCGGTGAGGTTGCCGCGCTAGGTCAGCTTCCCATGGCGTTCCTCGGGTTGGTCGGAGTGATTCTCATTGGCTACATCTGGGCGCGGGAGGGCGTACTTGCTAGTGTCAGTGCTCATCGCCGCATTCTCATCACCTGGGTTGTCATCGCGAGTGCGGTCATCGTCTTCATCGGCCTTCCGTGGGGCCTGTCGGCAGCCGATGTTCTGCCGAGCAAGCTCGAGCCGGTGTTCTTCATGCTCAACCAAGCTTTCGGCTTCCTCACCGGCCCTGGAATCCTGGCAACACTGGCGCTACTTACTGAGAAGCTTAACAACCGCGTTCCTCTGTGGGCTTCGGCCTTCGTGGCACTGGGCAAGCGCTCAATGTCGGGTTATATCGCCCAATCGGTGTTCTTCATCATTCTGGTGACCCCGGCCGGCTTCGGGCTCGGTGCTCATGCCTCGGTAACCGGAAAGATTGCCATTGGCTTGCTGGTCTTTGTTCTCACGCTGATAGTGGCCGCGGTGCTTGAGGCGTGGGGCAAGCCCGGCCCGTTCGAGTGGGTACACCGCCGCTTGGCATATGGCCCAACCAAGCGAATTGAGCCTAAACCGCAGGCCGCGCAAGCTTAACCTCTTCCGGCGTCAGTTCTGACTAGGCATCTTTGCCTTCATCAAGCAGCCAAGTGCAGAGCTCCTCCTGTGCGCGGTCGACGCCGCCCGGGTAGTTTTCTTCGAGCTCCATCTTCACGTTATCAAAAATCCGCTCGGAGATGAGTTCGGCGCGCTCCCTACTGAGCTGCCCCCGCAGCTCATCGAGCGGCACCTTGAGCTCCGTGTATGGGCTCGGCCGGAAATACCATGACCGCATGTCGTCGGAATAGACCACGATGATTGTCTTCGTCATCTGCGATTCCAGCACAACATTTCCAAATACCAGTGACGTCAGCGTCTTCGATTCCATGGCTGCGATTGTAGGCTGTCGCCGATGATCTAGCTGCCGAGACAAAAGAGAAGACCCAGAACCAACACGTTCTGGGTCATCGGGAAATTTAGTAATTAGCGGTGGAGGCGTGCGTTAAAGATGGCAAGGCCGGGACCGTGAATAGGCTCCACCTCAACAATTACCTTGTCCAGCCCGCTGATGTTGATGGGGCTAGAGTTTACTACCTGACCGGGCCTAACAACGTAAGACTTCGCGTATTCTGCGCGATTTTTGCCGAGGAAGACCTTCACGACGGCGGAGTCGTTGCCCTCCCTGCGCTTGATGTTCTCATCCCAAGCAAGGCTAAAGGTCAGGGTGTTGTACTTGCCATTCAGATCGCCTCGTCCGACGTAGGCTTCACTGTCTGATGTGGTGCGGGTGCGGACCATGGTGTCGGTGATGGTTTGACCATTGACCGAAATGCTGTTGACGTAGTCCATATTCAGCAGGTACTGACCCGATCTTGGCTGAACAAGGTTTTCGCTTGTCACTGATGGTCGCGGGGCTGGCTGGGTCGCGTTGCTGGGGTTAGGATTCGAGCTGCCAGCACCGTTAACGGCACCGGCGATGATGGCGATGATGGTGAGAATGGCACCAATAATCTGCGGCAGAGTTTGCTGAAGCCTGTAAAGATGAATCATGAGAGCTCCTTGAGAGAGAAGAGAATCGCCAGTATGTGGCAGATTTATAATGCCGCCTGTGTGCCCACTGTGCAATAGTTGTCAGGGATCAGTTGTGAAGGGTGTTGCAGGAGGTGCAGGGATGCGCTCAAGTGGTAGCCAGTTAAGCGAAAAGGTCTATTTTCTCGTGCCCCCGGGGGTGGGGTTCAGGCAGGGGTGACGGGTTGGACCGAGAGATAGTTTGCGTCCCCAGCACAGCCTTGGAGCCCTTCGACGCGGATGAAAGCACTGGCGGTCTCTCCGGGCGGGTAGACGCGGAGGCCATCGGCGGGCTGCGGTTGGCAGGTTGCAGGATCCATGATGCCGACGACAGTCATCTTCAGGCCAGCGCGGGCAGATTTGCCTGGCTCGAGGGTTACCGTCGCGGTGGGGAGGCCGGTTTCGCGCTCAGCAGCGACGCCAAGCTGCGTGCCGTCGTCGTTCGTCACCGCGGAGACACCGGGAAAGCCGGCGAGAGTGCACGGAACGTTGGAGGTGTTGGTGAAGACGATATCTGCTAGGTGCGAACCGGCCGCGCCCTGCTCATTGTTGAGACTGATCTCGAGCTGTGCTGTGCGGCATGTCCCGTCGTTAGCTCTGGCGGGGGTTGTATCGACTTTGCCCTCTTCCGTCGTCTCAGACGACGAAGCACCCACCGCAGGATCGTCCGCGGAAGCTGGCGGTGCGGCCACGGCGTCAGCTTTATCGGGCGATTGCGGATGAGCGGGGCCATCGGAGTCCGGGGAGGAGGCAGGGGTGATGGGGGAGACGTCGGAAAGCGTGGCGTCTGTGGTGTCATCGGTGCTGCAGCCAGTCACCATGAGAGCCAGGGAGCCGGCGGTGAGAACGGAAATCAGTCGCTGTGTAGTCATACCCCGAGCCTAGGCGCTGGGAGGGTCGAGCTTTTCTACAGCGGGGAACACGCTGTCCTTCAGTAACGGTGCGACATCCACGTCCGGAGCGGCCGGATCGACCCAGGCAAGCTCTGGGATCTCCTCGTTCGGCTGGGGGTTCGTGACGGTCTCCTGGGCAAGGTAGACGTGCATTTGTGTCTCAGGTCCGCCGGTATAGGTTCCGAGACGACGCAGGTGGTTCTTTTCAAGTGGCATGCCGATGGCTTCATGGGCGATCGCTATCGCGGCTAGGGCGGGATCCACCTCCGAATCGATGGCGCCGAAGGGGAGGACGAATGCGGGCATATCGCCGGTGTTGATGACCAGGATGCGGCCGGAAGAGTCACGCAGCACGACGGCAACAAGCTCTTGAGAAGATGTAGAAGACATGGCTTCCATGGTAGGTCGGGTCGGGATGAAAATATTGAGGGGGCACCCGAAAACTGGCAGTAATGTAACGGCTTGGACACAGTCCCACACGTTAGAAACGCGGGACCATACTCGCGTGGCATCATGGGTAAGTCTTATAGACCAATACGAGAAGAAGTGAAAGAGGAATTGCGTAATGCGAAAAATCCCGCACCTTAAGAAAGTCCTTGTGGGCTCGGCTTTCGCAGGTGCGTTTTTCCTGGGTAACCCGGTGGCCGGCGCCCAGGAACTCCCCACCATCCCGGAGCTTGACTCGGCGGGCGTCGTGGACCAGGTGCGTGCGGACTTGAATTCCGTGGGCATTGAGACCAAGCCAGTAGACGCTGCGCTTACCGACGTCCTCGATACCGCCGTCAACGGCGCCGCTGCGGCAGCGGTACAGGACGCCTCCAACGCGATTGCGTCTGCGGTAAATTCCCCCGCGGCTCGCCAGGTTGCGGACCAGGCACAGCTGCCAGCCCTCCCGACGGGGGAGGATTACGCTGGTGTCGATGCCATTACGGGGGAACCGCTGACCAATCCGGAGCCGATTGGTCTCCTGCAGGAGGCCACGCAGCCGGACTTCGTGCCAAAGGGCACTGACCCGAACTACGTGTGGAAAAATGACTCGTTCTCCAAGATTGCGGCTGGCAAGCCGCAGGCGGACTATGTCCTGCACCGAGTGCCTGGTTCTTTCTACGATGCTCCGCAGATTCCGGAGGAATCCAACACCGCGATGACGAACGGTAAGTCCCTCTACGGACCTGGAACTCCGCTCTACATCAGCGAAGACACCATGTGCACGCTGACTGCGGCCGGTACCGATGCCGAAGGCCGTAAGGTCGGCATCACTGCTGGTCACTGCGGTAATGTTGGTGACCCTGTGTCCTCGGCGGATTCCTGGCAGGTCGGCCCCACCGGCACGGTGGTGAGCAAGAACTCCTACCTGGATTACTCGCTCATTGAGTTCGGCTCAAAGGCTGACGTCACCCGCAGCTACAACGGTGTTACCGCCTACGGCGTTGGCGGCACGACGAAGCCGGGGGATATCACCTGTAAGCGCGGCGTAGCCACCGGCACCACCTGCGGTATGACCTTCCAGCACGGTAAGCAGATCTCCGTCAATCAGGTCTGCGCCATGGTCGGTGATTCCGGCGCTCCAGTCTTCCGTGACGGACGCATCGTCGGCTCGGTTTCCCGCGGTTTGTTCCCGGGCCTGCCGTCGTGCCGCACCCCGTGGCAGGGTGCGCTGCACAACCCGACGGTTGTAGCGAACACCGACGCTATTGTGGCGGATCTGAACCGCCGCGGTGAGGTAGGTTCGGGATTCACGCTTCCGGAGAACTAGACGTACGTTTCTAACATTTAAGGCCCCGGATCGTTAAAGATCTGGGGCCTTATTTGATCGAAGTGACCTACGCGGCGCGGTTCGCTGGGGCGCCGCGCGGGCTAGGAGAGGGCGGTGAGGGCGGCGTCGTGAAGCTTGCCGTTGGAGGCAAGCGCGGAGCCGCCGTGGGGGCCGTCCTCGCCGCGAACGTTGGTGAAGCGGCCGCCGGCCTCAGTCACCAGAAGGGCCGGGGCGGCCAGATCCCAGAGAGAGACCTCGGGCTCGGCAGTAATGTCGACAGCGCCCTCGGCGACTAGGCAGTAGTTCCAGAAGTCACCGTAGCCGCGCAGGCGCCAGACCTTATCGGTGAGGGATACGAAGGCGTCGCGAGATAGGCCCCAGCCGGCCAGCGAGCTCATGGCTAGGGACGCATTCTCCAGATCAGCGACCTCGGAGACGCGCAGGCGCTTGGGCTCACCGCCGAAGACACGGAAGGCGCCAGTGCCCTTGGCCGCGTACCAGCGGCGACGAAGAGCGGGGGCAGAGATGACGGAGACGACTGGTTCGCCATCTTCAAGCAATGCGATCAGGGTGGCCCACACAGGCACGCCGCGAACGAAGTTCTTGGTGCCGTCGATGGGGTCGATGACCCACTGGCGGCCCTCGTAGCAGGCTTCGCCGCCAAATTCTTCGCCCAAGACCTCATCGCGCGGGCGGGAGCGCTTCAATGCCTCACGAATGGCCTTTTCGCAGGCCAGATCTGCATCTGAGACTGGGGTCATGTCCGGCTTGTCCTTGACCGAGAGGTCTGTGGCTTCAAAGCGGTGCATGGTGACAGCATCCGCGTGGCCTGCCATCTCTAGGGCCAGGCCGAGGTCCTCTTTGTACTTACCCACGGAGCCATTCCTCCATCTGATCGACTACCTGTTTATTACCCGCGATACACCATTCCACACCGCCGGCAGTAACCTTGCGCGCCGCGCCGCCAGCAGCAAGCACAAGCGCCTGACCGGGGAACCAATCCCAGTCTTTAACGGAGTGCTGCATCCATGCTCCCCACGTGCCGTCAGCCACAGAGGACAGGTCGACGGAGCCAGCACCCAACATGCGCACGGTGGCAAAGTGCGGGGCAACCTTGTCCCAGGCTGCGGAAATTTTCGGGTCGGTGATGCTTGAAGGGTGGAGGTACGTGGAGAGGCAGAGGTCTTCCGCGGGGACGTCGACAAGCGGCGTCACCTCCTTGCCGTCCAGGGTCGTGGCGTGGTCGCGGCCGCCGAACCACGTGTAGCCCATGGCGGGGCGGTGGACGGCGCCGAGGATGACCCCAGAGGAATCGGTAAGCGCCAGTGCGGAGCACCAGTAGTCGAAGCCGGAGGCGAAGTTGAAGGTGCCGTCGACTGGGTCGATGACCCAGGTGCGGCCGGACTTCGACTCACGGTTAGCGCCCTCCTCGCCGACGATGCCGTCCTCGCCGCGCAGAGCTTCGAGGACGCCCGCGACGAAGCGCTCGGCGGCAAAGTCGGCGTCAGTGACGACATCCGCACGGTCTGTCTTCTGGGATACGTCCACACCCTGTTCGCGCAGGCGCCAGGCTAGGCGGCCGGCGTTGTAGACGAGCGCTTGGGCAAGGTGGGCATCAGTATCGTCCGCATGGGCAACGATGAAGGTCTTGATGATGGCATCGATCATCTCGGTGAGGCTTGGCTGGTCACTCATGCCGCCTATTGTCGCGCTAAATGCGGCCGATGGCTAATCAGAGGGCAAGAATAAGTAGAGTAGGGGGCTATGCGTCCGGAACAAACAGCACGACTTGAGGAACTCAGCGCCACCTTGACCTCCATTGAAAAGGTGATGGACCCGGAAGCGGTGTCCGAGCGCGTGCGCGAGCTTGAGGCCCAAGCGGGGGACCCGTCGCTGTGGGACGACCCCGACCACGCGCAACAAGTGACCTCTTCGCTCTCGGCGGAGCAGGCAAAGCTACGCAAGCTCTCCTCCCTGCGTGGAAGGATTGAGGACCTGCCCGTCATGTCTGAGCTTGCGGAAGAAGAGGGCGACGAGGCCTCCCAGGAGCTGGTGGAGGCTGAGCTTGAGGAGCTCGGTGCGGCCATCGAGTCGCTGGAAGTTACCACGATGCTCTCGGGCGAATATGACGAGCGCGAGGCCGTTATCAACATCCGCTCCGGCGCCGGAGGTGTGGATGCCGCGGACTGGGCGGAGATGCTCATGCGCATGTACACCCGTTGGGCTGAAAAGAACGGGCACAAGGTGGATGTCTATGACATTTCCTATGCCGAGGAAGCAGGTATCAAGTCCGCCACCTTTGTGGTGCATGGCGAATACATGTACGGACAGCTCTCCGTCGAGCAGGGTGCGCACCGCCTTGTGCGCATCTCACCTTTTGACAACCAGGGACGCCGCCAGACCTCCTTCGCAGAGGTAGAGGTACTGCCAGTGGTGGAGCAGACGGACTCCATCGAGGTCCCAGATTCCGAGGTGCGCGTGGATGTTTACCGTTCCTCGGGCCCGGGTGGTCAGTCGGTGAACACGACCGACTCGGCAGTTCGCCTTACCCATATCCCGACGGGCATCGTGGTGACCTGTCAGAACGAGAAGTCCCAGATTCAGAACAAGGCCTCGGCGATGCGCGTGCTGCAGGCAAAGTTGCTGGAGCGCAAGCGTCAGGAAGAGCGCGCGGAGCTCGATGCGCTGGGCGCGGGCGGCAATGCCTCATGGGGCAACCAGATGCGCTCGTATGTTCTGCATCCGTACCAGATGGTCAAGGATCTCCGGACGAATTACGAGGTCGGTGACCCATCCAAGGTGCTCGATGGTGACATTGATGGTTTCTTGGAAGCCGGCATTCGTTGGCGCATGGCGGAGAATGAGGCCTAGGCTTAAGTGACGTTTGTTGCTAATGTTGCTTGAGTGATCACTTTTGAGAATGTGTCCAAGGTCTATGCGACGTCGACTAGGCCCGCGCTAGACAACGTGTCCTTCGAGATAGACGATGGCGAATTCGTCTTCCTTATTGGCCCCTCTGGCTCGGGAAAGTCCACCTTTCTGCAGCTCATGGTGCGTGAAACCAACGTGAGCTCCGGGGATATCCATTTCGGGGACTTCCACGTCAACGCGCTCAAGGGCGGTCAGATCAACCAGCTGCGCCAGTCCATCGGCTACGTCTTTCAGGATTTCCGCCTTCTTCCCAAACTCAATGTCTACGACAACGTGGCTTTCGCGTTGCAGGTCATTGGCAAGAAGAAATCGCGTATTGCCAAGCAAGTTCCTGAGGTCCTCGACATGGTGGGCTTGGGGGCTAAGCAGCACCGCATGCCTCATGAACTCTCCGGCGGCGAGCAGCAGCGCGTGGCCATTGCACGTGCCTTTGTCAACCGTCCTAAGCTGCTGCTTGCCGACGAACCCACGGGCAACCTCGATCCCGCCACCGCCGCGGAAATCATGGCCCTACTGACGAAGATCAACCGCCGCGGAACCACCGTGGTGATGTCGACGCACAATGCGCGCGCGGTCAACGATGCCCGCCAGCGAGTCCTTGAGCTGCACAACGGCACACTCGTGCGCGATGAGAAGAACGCAATGTACGGGGAGGCGCTCTAAATGAACTTGGGTTTTGTTTTTCGCGAGGCCGTTAAAGGCTTGGGCCGCAACATCACGATGACCATCGCCATGGTGATCACCACGGCTATTTCCGTTGCTCTGGTGGTGGCTGGTGTTCTCGTCACGCAGATGACGAATGACACTAAAGACATCTACCTCGAGCAGGTAGAGGTTATGGTGCAGCTCAACGAGGACATCTCCGCACACGACCCTGAGTGCACAGACGCGGCGTGTTCCGGATTGAGGAAGAAGCTGGAGGCGGATGACGATATCGAATCCGTTGACTACCGCAGCCAAAAGGAATCCTATGACCGCTTCGTGGAGCTGTTTAAGGAAACCGATCCGGTCATGGTGAAGGAGACCTCGCCGGATGCGCTGCCGGCCGCCTTCCACGTGCGCCTGAAGGATCCAACGGATACCGCGCCTATCGACGCCATCGCGGAGGACCCCGCCGTAAGCGAAATCATCGACCAGCAGGAGGATGTGCGCAGCGCTGCCGGCAACCTCGATGCCATCCGTAACGCCACCTTCATTCTGGCTGCGGTGGTGGCGTTGGCCGCCATCATGCTCATCGCCAACATGGTGCAGATTGCTGCCTTCCAGCGTCAGCGTGAAACCGCGATTATGCGTATCGTGGGCGCCTCGCGCTGGATTACCCACGCACCGTTCATCGTGGAAGCGGTTCTGGGCGCGATTGGCGGGGTTATCCTCGGCGGCGCTGGCGTTTTCTTGGGGAAGAACGTGGTCCTCGACCCCGCACTGAAAGACCTCTATCAGAAGCAGCTGCTGGCTCCCGTGACGTCGAGCGATGTGTGGACGGCACTGCCCATCGTTGGCCTCGTAGCGCTGCTTTTCGCCGCGCTGACCGCCCAGGTGACCATGCGCGCTTACGTTCGTACCTAAGCCCGACCGTGGTCTGTGGAAGGCTGGGGCTCTACTACGAAAAGCCTTCTCCCTTCGCGGTGGAACCAGATGTGGTTTTTGCCTGGCAGTGGCGTAACATAGTCCGAACTATGGCGAAGAAGGCAAAGAAGAAAAAAGGGGCAGCGGCCGATAACAATTCGACCCTGGCCACCAACCGACGTGCCCGCCACGACTACACCATCCTCGATACCGTGGAATGCGGCATGGTGCTCGTGGGCACCGAGATTAAGTCGATGCGCGAAGGCAAGATTTCCCTAGCAGATTCCTTCGCCACCATCGACGATGGTGAGGTCTACATCCGCAACCTCCACATCCCGGAGTACTCCCAAGGAACGTGGACGAACCACTCGCCCAAGCGCACGCGCAAGCTGCTGCTGCACCGCCGTGAGATTGACAAGCTCATGGGCCAGGTGCGCGATGGCAACAAGACCCTGATCCCGCTCAAGGTCTATCTGAAAAATGGCCGCGCCAAGTGCGAGTTGGGCTTGGCCAAGGGTAAGCAGGATTACGACAAGCGCGAAGCGATTAAGCGCCGCGACCAAGACCGTGATATCACCCGTGAACTGGGGCGCCGCGTCAAGGGCATCAACGCCTAGCCAGTGAGCGTCTAGCCTGGGAATGTGATGTCTAGCGACATTTTGGACACGG
>NZ_KV788206.1:0-578 GCF_001807225.1 Corynebacterium sp. HMSC05E07 | reverse complement strand
CCTGACTTAGGTCATGGGTGGGTGAGTAACGTCACTCTTGACACTGTTACCTGTTGGTTTTCGTCGGTGGGTAGGAATTTTTCCGCACTAAGTGGGTAGTGCCGGGGGTGTTCAGTAGTCTGATTTTTGTGAGTCCTTATATTCGCACCGTCAAGACCGCTTCTGGGGCGACGGCGGTGCAGGTGGTGTTCTCTGAACGCAAAGGTGCGAAAAGGATGAAGCATATCGGCTCAGCACATTCAGAGTCAGAGCTTGCGCTTTTAAGAGCTGAAGCTCAACGCATCGTCGATGGTGACCAACTCGCAATGGACTTCGGCGAGGTGAAACACATCCCACCGGCAACAGGCAGCGTTTCCAACCCGCTGCCGGTAGTCGGTCAGCGTGCCGGATACTTGCTGGACTGTATCGATGCGTGTTTCAACGAGTTAGGCCTTGCTGCAGCAAGCGGTGATGATCCGGTGTTTCGCGATCTGGTGCGTGCCCGGATCATTAATCCCGGCTCAAAGCTGGATTCCATCGAGACTCTTGCCGAGGTTGGCATCACCAGCGCAAGCTACCGCACTATCCAGAGGCGTCTT
>NZ_KV788205.1:0-43628 GCF_001807225.1 Corynebacterium sp. HMSC05E07 | reverse complement strand
AATCAACGCACTCTAAAACCGGAAGGGCCGGTAATCCTTATTTTAAGAGCATTACAGTGCAGAGTGGAACTATCAGGATTGAACTTCGTCGAGTTGAGATAGCAATGGTATTCCGCGAACCGCTGAGGTTAGCGTCATCATGGTGGCAATGAGCGCGATTGTTGAAATGAGTCCGAGTGTTGTTGAAGCTCCCCAGTGCTCAAATCCAAAGCCAGCGAGAAATGCTCCGAATGGCATGAGAAATATTCCAGGAATGGTAGAAGCTGTGGTTACTGCGCCCATTCGGTAGTCAGGGGTAATGGCGGCAGTAAAAGCCCCAATTGCAGTATTAAAAGACGCTAGGGGTAGACCCGCGATAAACAAAGCAATGATGGTGGCGACCGTATTGCTATGTAGTGTGGTAAGCACAATAAGGCTTATTGTGAAGGTAAGTAAAGCTATAGTGCCAAGTTTTCCTAGTGGTACAACCTCTGCTAGCTTGCTGGCCAAAAAAGAACCTACGATGACACCGGATCCAAAAGATGCTGAAATCAAACCGATAATGAATGCAGATTCTCCTGTAGCGCGGTATGAAAAAATCAGTACCAAGATAAAAGCTGACATTGGAATGTTGGCAACGGCTGCCACGAGAGTGATTGCGCGCAGCCCTGTGTGGCTAAATACAAAACGGAACCCATCAGTCGAGGACTTTAAAACAGAAACATTTGTGTCGTGTTCTTCGGGTAGCTGATTTGCTGACGCTGAATTAGGCTTTCGAGGAACGAGAGCGCAGGCGATGGCATGGAATGCTCCCTGGACAAAAAGAGCTAAGTGGGGGTTTAAACCGTAAAGAAGTCCGGCGCTCGGTCCGCCGAAAACTTCCGCAGTGGATTCACGTCCATGCGCGATAGCATTTGCTGTACCTAGATCGCTTGTAGGGACCATCTGCTTGATGAGACTTTGTTCGCTTGGTGCGTCGAATGCAGAGAGCGCGGAAGCGAGAACGATGCATAAAACTATGGGGAGTAACGGAAGATCACTAAAGGAGAGCATGAGAGCAATGCTGATCCAAATGATCGTTTGAGCGAGAGTAACTCGTTTTAGCACTACTGAGGGATGAAACTTATCTGTTAATGCACCGGCAAACAGGCTCAAAAGAATAAGCGAACCTGTTCCAAAAGCTGATACTGATCCTGCCAGTGTGGCGTTTTTGCTTATGTCAAAAATCAATAGTGGAACTATTACTGAAGCCATTGCATAACCAGTTTGGTTGAACGCCATTGTTCCGACTAAGCGGCGATAGCCAGGAATACTCATTAAGGTGGCCATTTCTTAGTCCTTTCATGAAGGCTAATGTTGGCAAGACGAGGGGAAATCAATGGAATATTGATTTGAATAGTCTGCAAGGTTTTGATGTAGAACTTTGCCCATAGATAAGTTGGTTCTTGAGACTAAGAACCTTAAGGCTTCGAGTGAAGCCAATGCACTGGCTATTGACACGATAGGTGCTATCGCAGCGTTAATTCCAAGAGGGGTTTCCTCATAGAGTCCAGAAATATTATTCTGTTGCAGCCGTTGTTTTTCACTTTCTCGAAGGCATCGGTAGCACCCTGTCGTTCCGGGGACAAAAGTCGCGCAAACCGCCATCGGCCCGGCGTAGCTGCAGTCAATCCAGGGCCTTTTGGTGGCTATTGCGGCTTCTGATACCCAATATGCCGATTCGGGTGGGTTGTCGATTGCTCTTATAACTAGATCTGCTTCCTTGAAAATGGGAATTAATTCCTCTACTCCTTCAATTTTTCGCTCGATCGTACGTACTGAGCAATCGCTATTTAACTCTCTAATCCTATTTTTGAGTTCATCAGTCTTTAATTTGCCGATAGATTTTTCCGAATAAGCAATTTGTCGATTCAGGTTGGACAACTCGACAGTGTCAAAATCAACGAGAGTTATTTTTCCTATTCCACTTGCGGCCATCTGTAACGCGATGCTAGATCCAATGCCTCCGGCCCCTAAAATGCAAATGCTCGACGAGCAGATAATTTCTTGAGGAGCCCATCGATCAAATTTCCCAAATCCGCCTAGCCATGAGTAGAGCGCAGTACTGCGAGAAAAACGAGTCTGTTGTTCTGGGGTTAAGTTGGGTTGAGAAATGGCCTCAATGTGTCCTAGCTGGATTAGCTTCTCGAGCAGAGTATGTGCATTAAAGGGAGAAATTCCCGTTTGCTTAGCGATCTGTTCGGTAGCTTCTTGCTGATTTAGGGTGCCGTTTAAAATTTTATTCAATTTTTGGAGATGGTGGTCTGGATCTTGGACATAGTGGCCGATTCCTGCCGTGTTTGATCCAACAACTGACCTGCCATCCCCTAGAGGCCTAACTTCATGGGCGGTCCGGAATGATATCAAGGACATTGTTCTCCTTAAAGTAAAAAAGGGGGCCCGAATGTATTCAGGTCCCCGTGGTTGTCTGATGTTTTATGCCTGTCCAACGCGGTGGGCTTCCATCAGATTCTGGGTGGAAATCACTTCAAAATCGAATGACATTGGCCTCCTCCTTTCATAAGTGAAGTTACAGACAAGGTAGCAGGGATCCAAAGCACAGTCAATGAAAAATATAATTTAAATCTCTAAGGGGTGAACGTAGGACATATATCATAATGTTTAAAAGGCATCTCATGTGAAGGTTGTCTGGGGTGGTGGTTTGTTGCTGTGACGTCTTTCGAGTTTCCAGGGTCACAGCTTTGACTATGGCCAACTTGCCCAATGATTGCGGTGGTTGAGTGGTGTTTTAGTGTTAGTGTTATGACGTTAAAACGCTAACGTTTGACTTCAGTGATGTCGGTAATCGGGGGGTTCGCATTCTCGATGAATTGTTAGCGGACATGAAAAGCTGACCGGAGGCGGACATAAAAAGTCCACCTATGGCCATGAGAAACTGACCAGTGGCGGACACCACGGGGGCAAGGCGTGTTCGAATGATTGAGTCGTCCTGTTGGAGTATGGTAAGCGAACTTATCCCCTCTGGTTCAGAGCCCTGTTGTGACGTCGATCTAGCGCTGGGATGCTCCTCGAGTTCGAACGACGATGACGTGGTGCATCAGCCGACCGATGGGAGCCGTGTTGTTCGGTGTCGGGCGCACCTGTGGCATGAGGTCCGTGAAGCTTGGCACATGTGATTTCACGGAACGTGCCGACGGCGCGGCCGCGTGCTGTGGTTGCCTTCGATAGGCACGAGGAACCCGGTGTTGGAGTCACCATCGGCGACGGCGGGGCCACAGACCTGACACCTCAACTTCACCCCTACTTCTTCTAGAAGACAATTGCTGCTGATTAGAGACGGAGTCAGGTCCGTCCATGCTTTTCGCTAGATGAGTCCGGTTAGACTCTTCTATCGAACATCGGATGAAGACCCCTTATTTTCCTACCCCCAATAAAAACTCCCCAAACCCCTAAATCCCGTGTCCGCCACTGGTCAGTTTTCATGTCCGCCAACATGAATTGAACCGCGTAGCCTTTGACGAAACTCGTCACTTACGGAATGGTGATGATGCGGATAAATTTAATGAGGGAAACTCAAAAAATCGGCTGGCACGAGTTGTTGAAGTAGAACTTCCAGGACCAGCGAATAGTGAACTGCGTAGTTTTGTTCGTAAGGCAGTTTCGTTAGCTCATTCGATAAAACACGCACCGAACTCATCGCGCCGTGAAGCTGGCATAATCGCTGATTCCGTAATCATGCTTGTCAATATTTTTCGGCGGATGTTTGAAAGCGTGTGATGGAACATTTAATTGAAAAGCGTTGGTGAGCAAATATCGTCGCGACATAGAGCGAAACGAGGTTAGTCCGAAAGGAAAGGGCCAGTTCGTACTTGAACTGGCCCTAATTGCTAGAGGCTACGCACTCGGGAATTCACCGGTTGCGCCCAGGCGCGCATCGGCGTCGAGAAGCATGGAGATTTCCGCGGCCTTGTCGGCGTCGACGAGGCCGTAGCCGTCAATCATCACCTTGGTGTCGGCGTGCGGCATGCGGCGGCCGTCGATGACCTCGAAGAGCGGCGCGCGGCCCAGCATGCCTGCCTCGAAGCGGGCGTGACCCGCGGCGAGGCGCTGCTCGGCACGCTCGCGCCAAGCAGCTGCAGCGTCAGTGCCGCGTTGCTGCTTGATGGCCTCCTCAAACACGCCCGGGTGCGCGTACACAATGAGCGCGCCGACGTGTCCGAAGCCGAGTGAGGTCAGCGCCGCTGCCTTCACACTGCGGCCCGCGGCTGCCAGATCCAGCGGCGAACGCAGCCACACCAGGTTTTTCGCCTTCGGTGCGATGAGCGGATCAACGCAGTCCAGCGACACGTTGGCCGGGATGCGCCCGGTGCGGAAGACGTCGATGATACCGCCGGTCTGGAAGAGCGCGGCGCCGGCTTTGGAGTGGCCGGTGAGCGTCTTTTGGGAGATGACAAACATCGGTTGATCCGCGTCGCGCCCGATGGCCGGCCACAGGATGGAGTGCAGCTCCGACTCGTTGGGATCGTTGGCGTTGGTGGAGGTGTCGTGCTTGGACAGGACGCTGACGTCGTTGGGTGTCAGGCTCAGTCCGCGCAGCGAGCGTGCGAGACGAGAGTTCTCGCGACCACGACCGGCGCCCAGGGCGCCGAGGCCCGGAGCCGGGATGGAGGTGTGGGCGCCGTCGCCGTAGGAAGCGGCGTGGGCGACCACGGCGAGCACAGGAAGGCCCAGCTCTTGCGCGAGGCTACCTCGCACAAGCAGGACGGTGCCGCCGCCCTCGCCCTCGAGGAATCCGCCGCGGCGGCGGTCGTTGGCGCGGGAGATGAAGCGCTTGTCGATGCCCTTCGCAGTCATCGCTGCGGTCTCTGCGGTGGCGTTCATATCGCCAAAGCCCTGCAGCGACTCGACCTGAACGTCGTCGATACCACCAGCGACCACGACGTCGGCTTTACCCAGCGCAATCTTGTCGACGCCCTCTTCAATCGAGACCGCCGCCGTCGCGCACGCGCCGATGGGGTGAATCATCGAGCCGTAGCCGCCGACCAGCGATTGCATGGTGTGCGCCGCGATGACGTTGGGTAGGGCTTCCTGCAGGATGTCGGAGGGGCGGTCCTCGCCCAAGAAGCGGGAAACGAAGACCTTGTGCAGGGACTCCATGCCGCCGATGCCGGTGCCCTGCGTGGTGGAAACCTGGCCTGGGTGGATGGACTGCAGCAGTTCAGCAGGGGAGAAGCCAGCCTGGATGAAGGCGTCGACGGCCGTGACCAGGTTCCAGACCGCCATGCGGTCGAGCGAGTCAAGCATGTGGTCCGGGATGCCCCAGCGGGCCGCGTCGAAGTTGTCCGGCATCTGCGCGGCCACGGTGCGGGTGAGCGTGGCCTTGCGCGGCACCTTTGCGGTGGCGCCCTTGCGGCGGGTGACCTCCCACTCGCCGTCAGCCTCGCGGATGCTGGTGAACTCTGGGTCGGCCTCGGCGATATCGCGGGCGGTGGCCTCGGAATCGACGGTGAAGGTGATGTCGCGGTCCAAGAACACCGTGGTCAGGTCGATGGAGCCACGGTCAACCAGGTGGTACTTATCGGTGAGCTCGCGGACGCCGGCGCGGGCCACGACCTCGTCGCGGAAGCGCTCGTAGATGTCCTCTTCCGCAATCTGTTCGTCAGTCTCGCCGACGAACCAGCCCGGCGCGGGCTCCTCGCGCCATGCAATGAGGCCGGTCATCCACGCGAGCTCGATGACACCGGCGGCGGTCAGCTCGGCGGAGCCGTCGCGCTGCAGGCCATACTCGGCCTCGAAGCGGGTGCGGCCGGAACCCCAGGAGCTCACCTCGCCGATACCGGCGATGACGACCATGTCGTCGAGGTCGGTGGTGATGTCGCCAAGTTCCTCAGCCAGCTGCGGCTGCACCGGGCGCGCCGGGGAAGGCAGTGCCTTGATGCGGGCGGTGGTGTCCTTGGCGGCACCCTCTGCAGCGGACTGCGCAGCAGGCTTCTCGACCTCTAGAGAAGTCAGCGAGAAGCCTTCGAGACCGCCGGTGAGGTCTGCCTCGATCGGGCGTTCGGTGGCGCGGGCGCGGGACTCGGCGGAAGCTAGGTCTAGCAGCTCAGAGGAAATTTCCTCCGGCGACCAGACGTGGATGCCGGCCTTCTGCGCGGCTGGAACGAGGACGTCGTTGCCGCCCATGAGGTGAGTGCCTGCGACCCAGCCGATCTTGGCTTGCGCAAGGGTGACGCCGGCAGGCCAACCAGCCTCGACGTTCCACTTGGCCAGGATGGCGTCGAGCGCGGCCTTGACTTCGCCATAAGCGCCGTCGCCGCCGAAGGTGCCGCGGTTGGGCGAGCCCGGCAGGACCACGTGGCACCGGGTGGGGCTCGGGGCCTTGACCGCGAGGTCAGAGAGGCCGCCGATGAGGCGCTCGACCGACCACAGCAGCAGGCGAGCCTGGGATTCCGTGGAGGAACCGGCGTCTGCGAGCGAGCCGGAAACAGATGGTGCCGCGAATGGGAATGCCAAGGTTGGGGTGAGCGCTGGCTTGAGAATCTTCACCTCGTTGCCCACGGATTCGCGCTGCTCGGAGCCGATCCACTCAACCAGGGAGTCCACGTCGCGGAAGCTGGTGAGGTTGGCTGGAACCAACCACAGGGCAGATCCCTGGCGGCCGTGCTCGGCGTAGAGGCGGCGGGCGAATTCCTTACGGGATTGGGTCACTCGCGATGCCGTCATGATGACGGTTGCGCCGCCTGCGAGGAGGCGCTCGACAAGCGCGGCGGCGATGGAGCCAGGAGCGGCACCGGTGACGAGGGCGACGTCGCCGGCGTAAGCGCCGTGTTCGGTGGACTCGGCGGCTGCTGCTATCTGCTCGAAGTAGGCAGAGTCGACGGCGGTGTTGCCCGAGCGTGCCCACCAACGGGCCTGTTCAGCCACGGTGGCGCCGGCGCCCTGGAAGGCGGCTGGCTGCGCGCGCTCGTCGTCGGCATCGATCTCACCGAGTGCTACGCGGGCGAGGCGCTCGCGGGCGATGGCCCAGGCGTCGTCGAAAAGCACGGCGTGTGCCGCGTCGAAAGAAGGGGTGACGGACTTGAGCCAGCCGGAACCGAGCTCGGCCTCGACGGCCTCGATGACCTCGGTGTCTGGGGCGGTGGCCTCGGCAGGCTCGGCGACGTGGCCGAGCTGGGTGAGGACCTGGCGGGCCACGGTGGCGAGTACGCCGTTCTCACCGGTCACGGTCTCGGCGTAGGCCTCGAGGGCGGCGGAATCCACGACCCCGCCGGAGGCTCCACCTGCGCCAGTGTCCTTGGAGACACTGGCGCCGTGCGCATTGGCGACGCCCTGGACGGCGGCGTCGATAAGCTCGTGCGCCGCGGACTTGCTGGTGGCGCTGGACGGAACCGTGTTCAGGCTGCCGCCGCGGACGGAATCCTCGTCGCGGGAGCCGAGCAGGATTTCGGCCTCGACGTGGGCGACCCAAGACTCGGGCAGGCCCCAGGTGCCGGTGACGTACTCGGCCACCGCGGCGGGCTTGAGGCCCGCAGCACCGAGCAGCTGGCGCAGGCGTGCGGTGACGGCCTCGCCAAGGACGCTGCCGAAAGGCGCGTAGCCAGGGGCGGCGGCGTTGACCTTCTCGCGCAGCGAGGCGACGTCGGCGTCTGCGGCGCCGTCGATTGCAGGCACGCCGATCTCAGCGGACATGTCCATCAGGAGCTGGTTGCGGCGCGAGGACACGCCGTTGGTCAGCTCCTCCACGGTGTCGGAGTCCATAATCTGATCCACGCGAATCTTGTTTTGGAAGGCGAAGAGCACCATGATGGCCTCGGCGGCGCCGAAGCGCAGTTCGGGGGCGTCGCTCGCAGCTGACGCGGTAGGTGCAGGAGTTGGTGCAGTCGGAGCTGCCTCAGCCGGAACCTCGGCTGGTGCCTCGTTGGCTTGCGGTGCCTCCTCGGCGTCGGCTTCCGGTGCCGGTTCGGCGGCGGGGGCCTCGGAGACGTCGGCAAGCATGACCTGCTCCTGGTCTCGCTCCACATTGAGCACGCGGATGGTGCCCTCCGGGATGCCGGCGACGGCCAGCGAGCGGGTGGCCAGGTTGGTCAGCGTCGGGGAAGAAGCCAAGCCGACCTCGATGATCTGCTCGACCTTGCCAAAGAGGAGCTCCTGGGTCTCAATCCAGCGCACAGGCGAAGCGAACTGCCAGGACAGTAGCTCGATGAGCAGCAGGCGGGCGAGCTCGTGCTCGGAAAGATCCTCCACCTTCAGCCCGTCCAGCTTGCCGGAGGGAGCCAGCGGTGCCACGGCGTCGACGAAGTCTTGGGTGAGCTCGAAGGGGCGGGCCACCAGGTTCGGGATATAGCGGCCTACCAGGGCATCGAGGTCCAGCTCCTGCGGCAGCAGCTCATCGAGCTTCTCAGCGAAGGCCGGCACGCCCTCGCGCAGCACACGGGAGTGGAAAGGAACATCAATCCCCGGGACCATAACGGCTGCGCGCGGGGCGATGGCATTGGCCTTGTCTACCAGGGCCTTGAGTCCCTTCTTGGTGCCGGCAACGGAGTACTGCTGGCCGCGGATGTTGTAGTTCACGATCTCTAGGAACTCGCTGGTAGTCTCAGCGAGCTCAGCGACCCAGGCATCGACGTTGTCCGCATCAATGCCCGCCATGTTCGGGCGCAGTGCCGCCATGGCGTATTCGGAGTTACCTTCTTCGTCGCGCGGCACCAGGCTGCCCATGGCGGAGCCGCGGGAGTAAACGATGTCAATAACGCCCTCGAGGTCAAAGATATTCGCCAGCGAGGCCAGCGCGGTGTATTCGCCCAGGGAGTGGCCGGCGAAGTAGGAGGTCGGCGCCAGTGTGTCCTCGGCGCGCAGGCGCTCGGTCTGGGCATAGGCCACCACGGCCAGGGCCACCTGCGTGAACTGGGTCAGGTGCAGCACGCCCTTCGGGTGACGGAAGGTAGTACCCCGAACGGTGAGTTCCGTGGGGTTCTCATCGATGATCTTCTGGATGCTAAAGCCCAGGTTCTCGCGGGTATGCGCATCGGCACGGCGCCAGGCCTCGCGAGCTGCCGGGGAAGCGTGGCGGTCACCCTTGCCCATACCTTCGGTCTGGATGCCCTGGCCGGGGTAGACGTAGGCCGTGGTTGGCGCGGCGAGCAGGGCCTGGCCGCGGGAGACTACCTCGCCGTCGATGCGGCAGGTGACCTCGAGTGCTTGGCGGATGCCTTTGCGGCCGACGCGCTCGACGGTGATCTCAATGTCATCACCCAGCTGCACCATTCCATACATGGAGTAGGTCCAGCCCACCACGCGGCCGTGACGCCCGGCCACCTGCTGGGCGGCGGCCGAGAGCCACATGCCGTGCACCAGAGGTGCGTCCAAGTTGACCAACTGGGCCGCGTTATAGGAGGTGTGGATGGGGTTGTAGTCGCCCGAAACCAGCGCAAATGGCGTCATATCCTGCGGGGCAGTCACGGTAGCGCGGTCGACAAAGGAGCGTGGGGTAGCCACCACCTTGGTGGCGGACTTACCCCCGCCCCATTCCGGCGCGGGCTTCGGTGCCGCGGTGCCGGTGGCGCGCCCACGGATGGCAAAGCGGTGCATCTGCGTGGCTACGATGTCACCAGAGGCGTGATCCGTGAGTTCCAGCTCCACGGTGACGATGCGCCCGGAGGCGGATTCCTCCACGGCGGTGCAGGAGGAGGTGACGTCTATCTGGCGGCCGTCGGCAAGCTGCTCTAGTGGCACGCGCACGTCGATGACGTGGTCCAAATGCACCGCGTTGAGCAGGCCTTCGATGACCGGGTAGCCGTCCATCAAACGCCCGGAGCCGAGTGCCGCATAGATGGCCGGCCAGCAGGGGCCGACAAGTACATCTGGGGTACCAGCCTTGTCCGCCGCAGAATTTCCACAGGTTACCGCACTGTGTGCTGACAGCAGTGAAGCAGGAAAGTGGAAGGAGTAGCCCGATTCCACAGACGGCATGTCCGTGATCTCGTCGCCCTGCTCGGCTGTGGAACCCACACCGGCCAGGCCTTCGAGGAGGGCAAAGACGGAATCTGGCAGACGTTCTTCTGAAACCACCGGGGAGCCACCCGTGGCCACGTCCTCGGGGAGGTCCACCGGAACGGTGACTTCACGGACGTAGAAGGGGCGCTGTTCCTCAGGGAGGTCATCCCAATACGAGTCCGCCGTGATGACGATGTCCCAGTTGCCGTCGGCATCCTGGCGCAGGTCGAAGGCATTCTCATCCATCTCATAAGCCGGGTTGGCCATGAGGTGGCCGTGCCACAGCAGTGAGGGGGCGCTGCGCAGGAACGCGGCCGCATCGGCAGCGGAGTTGAGGCGGGAAAACGCCTTCTGCGGTGTTGAGCCCTGCTTCAGCAGCGCATCCGTGGTGGCTTGCTCGAAGCGGGTAAGAAGGTCAGCGACCGGCTCGTTCTTCTTGGTGATGCCCGCCACGGCGACGGGGCCTGGGATGATGCGCACCTGGTCAGCGGTATAGCGCTCATCCTGGGCTTGCCACAAGGTGTCTTTGCCAAACCAGCTCTTGAGGTCGCCATCAATGGCGGGTACCCATGGCATGGGTTTGACGTGCTTGTAGTGCAGCGAAATCCACCAGGCAGCATCGCGTGCAGAGACCTCAGTGGAGCGCGCGGCGGGGTAAGCCTCCAGCAGCTTTGCCACGGCCGCAGGGCCATCGTGGACGTCTTCACCGCTGGTGAAGAGGGTCTCAATCTGGCCGTGATCCGCTGGGTTCAGGCGGGCCTCGACGCGGTGCAAGAGATCGAGGAAACGGTCGTCCCAGCTCGGGTCCACAAACGGATGTGCCAGCTCCACGAAACGCTCGAGCCATTCGGCATACGTCATGGACTCTACGTCACCAAAGTAGGGCTTACAGGTCTTGTCCAGTGCGGCGATGATCTCCTCGCGGTGCGTCGCATACTCGTCAATGCTGAGTGCCGTGATGAGGCGCGAGGCGGCAGCGAAGGAATTATCCAGGTCGTGGATATCTGCCAAGAGGTGGGACTGCGAGGATGCCACGCCGTTCGCGCCGGTGCCGCGGCCGACCCATCCGCCGTTCTTGGAAGGCGAAATGCCTTCCGTGTTGACCAGCAGGTCCTTGACGGAATCCGTGGCCTTGGCCTCCTTGGTGGCCATGGCGACGGTGCCGAGGAAGACGGCGTCGACAGGCATGGCCGGCATAGCGTGCTTTTTAGCCCACTCACCGGTGAGATAGGAGGTGGCGCGGTCCGGGGAGGCAATACCGCCGCCCACAGCCAGATAGACAGTGGGGTGCTGGCGGATCTCACCGTAGGTCTCCAGCAGCATGTCATCGAGGTTCACCCAGGAGTGGTGGCCGCCGGCGTGCCCGTCCTCAACCTGCATGATGATGCGGTCCTCCGGGTAGGCCGTGGCGATCGCCAGAACATCCCGAATCTGCTTCGCGGTGCCGGGCTTGAAAGAGATGAAGGGGAAACCATCGGCGTGGAGGCGGTCCAGCAATTCGCCAGCTTCCTCCACTTCCGGAATGCCGGCGGAGATACACACGCCGTTGAATGGCGCACCAGCCGCACGGGACCTGGGCACGATGCGCGCTTGGCCAAAGTGCAGGTTCCACAGGAAGCGGTCGAAGAACATGGTGTTGAACTGCGCCGTGCGGCCAGGGCGCAGGTGCTGTTCCATCGTGGCCAGGTGGGCGCGGAAGACCTCCTCGGAGTACATGCCGCCACCGGCCATCTCCGTCCAGTGTCCGGCGTTGGCTGCCGCGGCGACGATCTCACCGTCAGCGGAGGTTGGAGTCATGCCGCCCAGCATGATGGGGGAAAGGCCCGTGAGATCAGAGAAGCGGGTCTGAGTGTAGGTGCGGCCATTCGGAAGCTCGATGGTGCGCGGAGCGAAGTCGGCGTAGTTCAGGGCCTCGGGCAGTTCAGTGCCCGGCGTTGCCAGTGCATTGAGCTCCCGCGGGGTAGCAGCCGAGATCACCGTGACACCCGTGCCCTCCACCACACGGCGGGTGAGGTTGGTCAGCGCGCGGTCAAGAACGATGAGGTGCTCGGAGCTGAGTGCGTCCAGCGTGGCTGGCCAATCATGTTCCGCGACGAGGATGGCCTCTGCCTGCGCGCGGGCCTCATCCACGTCGAGGCCGCACTTCTGAGCCAAGGCTACGGTGCGCTCAGCCGCTGGGGCGAGCACCGGGTTATGGAAGGGAAGAGCTACGGGCAGCTCATCAAAGCGAGGGCTAAGCTCATCGCCGCCGATGGTGCGCTTGTCCAGCTCATCATTGAAGCTTTTTACTGCTTCTTCGATGGCGGTGCGGGTGGCAGCCAGGTCTTCGGGGCTGCCGGAAAGCGCAAAGTGGCGCCGGCCGTTGACCACGGCGATGGCAGCGGTGCCGTGCAGGTGTTCAGTGACAAAGCTGCGCTCCAGCCCCCGCACGGACAGCATCTGCGAGCGGGGATCGGTACCGTTTACCGCCGTCGAGGCTGTGCCCATCAGGATTGCCAGGGCGAGGGCTTCCACAGGCTTGTCGACGGCCAACGCGCCCAAGCTGCCCTGCGAATGTCCAGCGCGTTCATCGATGTCGATGCCGAGGTCGCGCAGCTGTTCGATGGCAGCAATCTGGCCGAGCACGATGCCCGGGATGGAGACGGCTGGCAGCACATCGCCGAGCTCGCGGTCAGCCTTCCCGCCGATCAACTGCTTCAGGCGTTCCGCCGCACCAGGGCCGGAGGAGGACACCGTGCGGGCCACTGGGGCAATGAGCGTGCGAGCCTGGGAGAGAACCTCCTGCAGGCGTTGCGCAGTAGCTGGGGTTTGCGTGGCGGAGGCGATGATGCTTTGCCATTCAGAGCCCTGACCCGCGAAAAGGACAGCTGGGTGGGACATAGAATGCAGCGGAGTTATAGGCATTTTTCCTCTTTGTGCTGGTCGGGGATAGGTGTCTGACTAGATCTTGGGCATTAGTTTCCCAAACATAACTAATCATGATGACGCCACCGTAGTCGAAGGGTGTTGAAAACAGGGTCTCCCGCGCGCAAAATGTGAGGTTTTTCTCACGTTTGATGCGGGGGTGGGGGCACTCTCGTGATTCTCGCCGAGCGAAGGTGCCTAACCTTTTGTATTCTTGGCGGCACTGCAGCAGCTCGGGGGGATGCGCACGGGGTACTCATCACCAGCTCGCTCAGTATGCACGTACTACACAAGATTCTAGGGGGGACAATGTCTCAAACCGCACCTCAAAAACCGGCTAAAACTCCAGCTGTGCTCAGCGCTAGGCGCGTGAGGAAGGTCATGGAAAGGCTGGCTGGCACGCTAGAGAAAAACGAAATGGGCTTGCCCACAGTTCGGATTCCGGGTGGCTACATGAGTATTGACGTCAACGAAGAAATGGGCGGCCTTGCCATTCTTGGGTTTTGGGGCGGCTCGGTGCGCTTCGACCCAGACCGACAGCCCTTGCGTATGGACGTCAACGACTTCAATGGTGGAGGGATCTCTGGCAACGTCGTCGCTGAGGCCTGTGGGAGCTCCGCACAGCATTCGCATCTGCGCGTTTATGCCGCGCCGTATTTGCCGTCGACGGCCACGAATTCTCAGCTTAAGAGCATTATTTCTGGATACGCTAAGTCACTCTCGGCAGTCTTTGCGCGATTCGATGAGCACTTTCCGGACGAACCCTCCAGGCCCATGCGTGGTGCGGGGCTTAAGCCGGTTCCCGCGCATTATTTCAGTGAAGTCTACGAGGTTTCAGCAGTCGGGCTGTGGCGCGTGCACCAACGCGCTACGCGCTTGGCCATGATCGGGCACCCAGTCCACGTTGTGAACCATGGCGACGGCACGGTGAGCATCATTATTGATGACCACACCATCACCGTGCAGGCAGCGCAGGACGGCTCAGACGATATTGAACTGCGGCTAGTGACGCCCTCTGGGCGTTGTATGTGTGATTTCGATGCGCTTGTGCGCTGGGCCGAGTTCAAAAATGACGTCCAGTATGCGTACTCCGCGCGTATTGAGGCTGTGCATCATGATGCAGAAGAGGATCTGGTTTTCGTTGCCGCTGCTCGCATTCCCACCGCGTGGGGCTATACGGATGCGCAGCTGGACCACCAGTTGAGCACCTTGGTGAGCCAGTTGATCTGGGCTGGGGAGGAGTTCTACACAACCTTCAACCCAGATCGCTTCAAGCGTTACGTTGATCGCGCTGCTTAAGCCTTGGCGTGTTCTTCAATGAGCGCCATGAGATCCTTCTGCACCTCGCGGCGGCGGACTTTGCCTAGCTGGTCCGACGCCAAGTGCTCGAAGTGGTAGAACCTGCGTGGAACCTTATAGCGGGTAAGGCGCTCGCGGCAGTAGTCCTTGAGGCCTTCGGGGTCGAGCACGGCGCCGTCGTTAAGCACAATGCAGCCCACCACGTCCTCAGAACCGTCTGCGCGGGGCAGACCTACGACAGCCACGGCGTTCACGTCCGGGTGCTGACGGATGACGTCCTCGACCTCAGCCGGGTAGATATTGAAGCCGCCGGTAATAATCATCTCCTTGATGCGGGAGACAATCTTGATGAAGCCATCAGACTCCATAATCGCCATATCACCGGTGCGGTACCAGCCGTCGTGGAAGGCATTCTCGGTGGCTTCCGGCATGTTGAAATAGCCCTTGAACACCTGCGGGCCGCGCACGAGCAGCTCACCCGCGGTGCCGTCCGGCTGGGTTTCATCGAGGTTATCTGGGTTGCCGATGCGCACCTCGGTATCCGGGAACGGAATACCAATGTAGCCAGGGCGGCGGTTCGTGTTGAGCGGATTCACCGTCACGATAGGTGAGGTCTCCGTCAAGCCATAACCTTCCACGAGGAGGCCGCCGGTGAGCGCCTCCCACTCTTCGACGATTTCAGGCGGCAGGGCAGCAGCACCAGAGAGGCTGTTCTCGATGCCATGTAGGTCGATTCCTTCCTTCTTGGCGGCTTCCATGACCTTGGCATAGATGGTGGGCACGCCCGGCATCCAGGTGGGGCGGCGCTTCTTCATGATCTCCAGCAGCAGAGGAATCTTCGGTGCCGGCGTGAGCACGAGCTCGCCACCAATCTGCACGCCCAGAGCGGCGATCAGGGTGAGGCCGTAGACGTGGAAGAGAGGCAGAGCCGCCAGCATGCGTTCAGGCTTGTCACCCAGGGACGGAACCCACGACTCTGCCATCTTCATGTTGCAGTAGAGGTTGGAATGCGTCAGCTCCGCGCCCTTCGGTGTGCCGGTGGTGCCTGACGTGTACAGGATGAGCGCGGTGTCGTTGAGATCGACGTCCGCGTTGACCAGCTTGTGGCCGTGTCCGCCGATGGCGCGGCCGGTGAGGGCGCTCCATGGCACGGTATTGGGTGCTGGGACGGAGAGCTCCTCCCGCTTGTCCTTGATAAAAGGAATAGGCAAGCGCAAGAGCACCTGCTTTCGACGTGGCATGGCGTCAATCATGTTGACCGTCACGATAGTCTCCAACGGGGTGGAATCGCGCAGCTTCTCGAAGGTCGGGCTCGACTTGTCCCAGACCACAGCCACGCGGGCAGCGTGGTCCTTGAAGAGCGGCTCCAACTCCGGCGCGGTGTACAGCGGGTTGTGCTCCACCACGGTGGCACCCAGCTTCAAGATGGCGTAAAAAACGGCCACGTGCTGCGGACAGTTGGGCAGTGCCACCGCCACGCGGTCACCCGGGCGAATGCCGAAAGCCTTGAGTCCTGCCGCTGCGGCGCGCACGTGGGTATCGAGCTCGCGGTAAGTCATCTGGTGGCCGAAGAACCACGTGGCTGGTCGGTCGCCATAAGTCTCAACGGTCTCTTGATAGGAGTCGAGGAGAGTCTTGTCGCCGTAGTCCAAATGGGGCTTGGTCCATTCCGGGTAATACTGCAGCCAGGCCTTGGTCTCGTAGGCGGATGGTGCGTGGGCAGAGGATTCGGTCATGCGCGCGAACTCCTTAGGTGGTCAAATATGTTACGTGTGGAACAGTATAACTAATTTGTGACAGGAGTCTCGCAAAACTTTGCAAAGTTGCTTCTAATAACTAAAAGTATGTGCTCGGGACCCTGGTAGGCAGGGATGGGGAGGAGAAACCTGGAAAACGCACACGTCTGGCCAGAACCGTGGCTGTTGATAGGGCTTTCGCCCGTAAGCCAGGTCCTGGCCAGACGTGAGGGGAGTGGAGCTTATTTCTCTGCTTCAAGGCGCTCAAGCAGATCCGCTTGGACCTCGCGGCGGCGGATCTTGCCCAGCTGGTCGGTGGCGAGGTGCTCGAAGTGGTAGAAAGTGCGCGGAACCTTGTAGCGGGTAAGGCGCTCGCGGCAGTAGTCCTTGAGACCTTCGGGATCCATAGCGGCACCGTCTGACAAGATGATGCAGGCTACAACATCTTCGGAGCCATCCGAGCGCGGGCGGCCCACGACGGCTGCCTCCGTGACGTCGGGGTGAGAGAGCAGGACTTCCTCAACCTCGCCTGGGTAGACGTTGAAGCCACCGGTAATGATGATTTCCTTGATGCGGCTTACCAGTCGGATGAAGCCGTCGTCCTCCATGACGCCCATGTCTCCGGTGCGGAACCAGTCACCGTGGAAGGCATTCTTGGTGGCTTCCTCATCGCCGAAGTAGCCCTTGAACACCTGCGGTCCGCGGGCCAAAACTTCGCCCTCCTGGCCATCCGGCATGGTTTCGTCAAGGTTATCCGGATTAGCGATGCGGACTTCGGTATCCGGGAACGGGATGCCCACATAGCCGGGACGGCGGTCGGAGCTCATGGGGTTGCCCACGATGATCGGAGAACACTCGGTGAGACCATAGCCCTCTACCAGCATGCCGCCGGTGTACTTTTCCCATTTCTCCACTGTGCTGACCGGCAGGGTGGATGCACCGGAGAAGGCTGCGCGGACGCCGTCAAGGGAGACACCATCTTCCTCGGCCGTAGCCACGATGCGCTCGTAGAGGGTCGGCACACCCGGAATCCAGGTTGGGGTGTGCTTCTTCATGAGCTGCATGATGAGGGGCATCTGTGGGCTCGGCAGGAGAACGAGCTCGCTGGCGATGAGCGGCGCCAAGGTGGCATTCATGGTGAGGCCGTAGGCGTGGAAGAACGGCAGGGCCGCAAGCATACGCTCCGGGGAGTCGCCCAAGCCCGGAACCCAATGCTTGCCCATGAGCAGGTTGGAGAACAAGTTACCGTGAGTCAGCTCCGCACCTTTGGGCTTACCCGTGGTGCCCGAGGTGTACAGGATAATCGCGGTGGTGTCCTTGGTGACTTCTTCCGGGGAGAGGACGTCGGAGCCATCGCCGCCGATAGCGTTGCCCACAAGGGACTCCCACGGCACGGTGTTTGGGGCCGGCGCGGTGAGCTGCTCGCGCTTGGCCTTCAGCGGCGGAATAGGCAGACGCAGGGCCAGGCGCTGTGGGGTGGGCATGGCGTTAATCATGTTGATGGAGACGACGGTCTCCAGGCTCGTCGTCGCGCGCAGCTTTTCCAAGGTCGACGCTGTCTTGTCCCAGGAAATGGCGATGCGCGCGCCGTGGTTCTGGAACAGGCCCTCGAGCTCGTGCGCGGTGTAGAGCGGGTTGTGGAGTACGGCGATGGCACCCAGCTTGAGCACGGCCCAGAAGGACGCGATGAACTGCGGGCAGTTCGGGGCGACGATAGCCACGCGGTCACCTGGGCGTACGCCGAAGGCGCGAAGACCGGCGGCGGCACGGCGCACCTGCTTATCCAGCTCCGCATAGGTCTGTGTGCGGCCGAAGAAGTAGGTGGCGGGTTTGTCGGGGTTGAGTGCGAGGTTGTTGTCGTAGACGTCGAGAAGCGTGGTGTCCCCATATTCCAGGGTGTGCGGGGTCCACTCTGGGTAGTACTGCAGCCACGCTTTGGACTCTGATGCCGACATTCCTTCACCTTTCGGTCACGAAACTCAAGTTGGGGGCCAGTATAACTCTCTCTGATTCGGGATACACTGGATGACTATGCGCATCGCGATGATTTCTATGCACACCTCACCCCTTGAGCAGCCCGGATCAGGGGATGCCGGTGGCATGAATGTGTACGTCCTCAATACAGCCCGTCAGCTTGCGCGCCTTGGCGTCACCGTGGATGTTTTCACGCGCGCCACACGCCCGAGTCAGGGTGAGGTGGTGGACGTCGAGGAGCGCCTGCGCGTTATCAACATTGTGGCTGGCCCGTATGAGGGGCTGAGCAAGGAGGAACTGCCCACTCAGCTCGCCGCCTTTACCGGTGGAATCTTCAATTTTGCTCGCTGCTTCAACGTGGACTATGACGTCATCCACTCCCATTATTGGCTTTCCGGGCAAGTGGGTTGGCTGCTGCGGGACCTGTGGGATGTGCCCCTCGTGCATACTGCGCACACCCTGGCCGCGGTAAAGAACGTGCACCGCACTCTCGATGACACCCCGGAGACCGAAGCTCGCCGCATTTGCGAGCAGCAGCTCGTGGACAACGCTGACATCCTCGTGGTCAACACCGCACAAGAGACGCGCGACTTGGTGGAGCACTACGATGCGTCGCCGGAGAATATCGTCGTTGTTTCCCCTGGTGCAGACACAGAGCTGTACACGCCGGGCACCGATCGCATGACGGAGCGTGCCCGCCGCCAGTTGGGCATTCCACTCCACACCAAGGTCGTGGCCTTTGTGGGGCGCCTGCAAAAGTTCAAGGGGCCGGAGGTTCTCATTCGCGCCACGGCTGAGCTCATGGAACGCGATCCGGATCGTAGCCTCCGCGTCATCATTTGCGGCGGAGCTTCTGGGGCGAATTCCTCGCCGGAGATCTACCATAATTTGGCCCGCGATCTGGGGGTCGAGCGGGTTGTCCGCTTCCTTCACCCGCGCCCGCCGCAGGAGCTCGTTGCCATCTATCAAGCAGCGGACATTGTGGCGGTGCCCAGCTACAACGAGTCTTTTGGCCTCGTGGCCATGGAAGCGCAGGCCTCGGGAACGCCCGTGGTTGCGGCTGCGGTCGGCGGCCTGCCCATCGCTGTTGCAGACGGCGACACCGGTCTCCTTGTCCATTCCCATTCGGCGCCGGACTGGGCTGACGCTCTGGAGCAGTTGCTTGATGACGACCCCCGTCGCATCGCCATGGGTGAAGCCGCCGTCGACCATGCCCAGCAGTTCAGCTGGGCTGCCGCCGCGACCCAACTAGAAAACATCTATGCCGACGCGATGAGTATTGAGATTCCGGACTGCCATACGCGCCGAGCAATTGGCTACTAAACCCACACAAGTGGGCGCAAACCCACACCCAGGGGTAGTGTGCCTGGGTTCACAGGCGCAATGCCCGCAAACGTGGCATGCTGGTGTTTATGAGTAACGGAAAGCTGATTCTACTTCGACACGGACAGTCCGAATGGAACGAGTCCAACCAGTTCACCGGTTGGGTTGACGTCAACCTCACCGCCAAGGGTGAGAGCGAGGCTAAGCGCGGCGGCGAGCTGCTCAAGGAGCAGGGCATCCTGCCGGAGGTTGTTTACACCTCTCTTCTCCGCCGTGCCATCCGCACCGCTAACATCGCACTCAACGCCGCAGATCGCCACTGGATTCCGGTTGTGCGTGACTGGCGCCTCAACGAGCGTCACTACGGCGCCCTGCAGGGCCTCAACAAGGCAGAGACTAAAGATAAGTACGGTGAGGAGCAGTTCATGGCTTGGCGCCGCTCCTACGGCACCCCGCCGCCGGAGCTTGAGGATGGCTCCGAATACTCCCAGGCCGGCGACCCGCGCTACGCCAACCTCGATGAGGTTCCGCGTACTGAGTGCCTCAAGGACGTCGTCGAGCGCTTTGTACCTTACTTCGAGGAGGAAATCCTCCCCCGTGCCAAGAAGGGCGAGACCGTCCTCATTGCCGCGCACGGCAACTCCCTGCGCGCTTTGGTCAAGCACCTCGACAACATTTCTGAGGACGACATTGCCGGCCTCAACATTCCGACGGGTATCCCGCTGGTCTACGAGATTGCTGAGGACGGCTCTGTGGTGAACCCAGGCGGCAACTACCTCGATCCGGAGGCAGCCGCTGCTGGCGCCGCCGCGGTTGCTGCTCAGGGCGCGAAGCAGTAGTCCTGCTTTCGCGCACTGCGCATAATCCCCAGGGAGCCTATACTCCTTGGGGATTTCTTTGAGGTGTGAATCGTCGTGGAACTGATACTCGCTTTCCTAGCCGGTGTGGTGGCCTGTGGCCTAGCCATACCGGTGATAACCCGTATCCGCGAGCGGCTGGAGCGCCGCCGCGCCCGCGACGCTGATTCCAACCAGGTCACCAGTGTGAGCCAAGTTCTTCACCTTGCCGTGGGTGGTTCACCAGCGGGTATCACCGTGTTGTCCCGCAGCAAAGAAATCATTTTTTCCAACCCTTCCGCACACGAGATGTCGATGGTCCATGATCGTGCTGTGAACCCGGATATTTGGTCCGTTGCTCAGGAGGTCTTCGACGATAAGGAGACCCGCACGCTGGACTTGGCGATTCCTAAGCGTCGCACCGGAAACCGCGTGACTCAGGTGCGTGCCGTGGTCAAACCGCTGACGCTGAACGACGACCGATTCGTCATCGTGTACGGCACCGATGAATCCGAATCGGTGCGTATGGAATCCGCTCGCCGTGACTTTGTGGCCAATGTCTCCCACGAGCTTAAGACACCCGTCGGTGGTATCGCTCTGCTGGCGGAAGCACTCCTCCAAGACACCGGCGACCCCGACCATGTCGAGTATTTCGGCAGCAAGGTTCAGAAGGAAGCCGCGCGCATGGCGGACATGGTGAGTGAGCTCATCTCGCTATCCAAGCTGCAAGGTGCAGAGGCCCTTCCGGAAATGAAGCCGGTCGATCTTGATGACATCATCGATGAGGCGATGACGCGCAACCAGCTTGCCGCGGACGCCCATAACAATCAGCTCACGCGCGGTGAATCCGTCGGAGTGCAGGTTATGGCAGATAAATCCCTGCTGGTCACAGCCGTTTCCAACCTCATCTCTAATGCCATTCACTACTCTCCTGATGAGATGCCGGTGTCAGTCACCCAGAAGGTCGTGAGTGGAAACGTTGTCCTCATTCGCGTTACCGACCGCGGTATCGGCATTGCCCCGGAGGACCAGGAGCGCGTGTTTGAGCGCTTCTTCCGCGTGGATAAGGCGCGCTCTCGCCAGACCGGCGGAACCGGACTGGGACTGGCCATTGTCAAGCACGTCGTGGCGAATCATGGCGGCAACATTAAGCTGTGGTCCCGGCCGGGAACAGGCTCGACGTTCACAATCGAGCTCCCTATATACACCGAAGAAAAGCCAGCGGATAGTGTAGAAAATCAGGATAATAAAGAAGACGGAGCCGTCAGCTCCGCCGCTCCTGGTCTGCAGCGCGCTGTTGCGCGTGTCGCCGCCCGTCGAAAGGATAAAGCTCAATGACCACCATCCTCATCGTCGAAGATGAAGAGTCGCTGGCCGATCCCCTCGCCTTTCTGCTCCGTAAGGAGGGCTTCGACGTTCTCCTAGCCCCAGACGGCCCCAGCGCGTTGGAGCAGTTCGCCGCAAACACCGTGGACATTGTGTTGCTCGATCTCATGCTTCCAGGCATGTCGGGTACGGACGTCTGCAAGCAGCTGCGCGCCACCTCCTCGGTGCCGGTCATCATGGTCACCGCGCGTGACTCTGAGATCGACAAGGTTGTGGGTCTCGAACTGGGTGCGGATGACTATGTGACCAAGCCCTATTCCTCCCGTGAGCTTATCGCTCGCATCCGTGCGGTGCTGCGCCGTGGTGGCGAGGTCAGCTCGGAGGGCAGCGAGGAAGAGCCGGATGACCAGGTACTGGAGGGCGGTCGCGTGCGCATGGATGTGGAGCGCCACACCGTGCTTGTCGACGGTCACCCGGTCTCCATGCCCCTCAAGGAGTTCGACCTCCTTGAATATCTCCTACGCAACGCCGGTCGCGTCCTCACCCGCGGCCAGCTCATTGACCGCATTTGGGGCGCGGACTATGTCGGCGACACCAAGACTCTCGACGTCCACGTCAAGCGCCTGCGCTCCAAGATTGAGTCCGAGCCTTCCCACCCCAAGCACCTTGTGACCGTGCGCGGCTTGGGCTACAAGTTCGAGGCCTAAACCGCTCCTGAGTTCCCGCCGGATTCATCCGCAGGGTGCCGCGGGAATGTCACTCCGGAGCGTGCCCGTGCCTCACAATGACGGGCCAGGATGTCATAGGATTCCTCGCCCAGCAGGGCAATGAGCTCCGTCTTCTGTGACTTCCACAGCGGCTCGTCTGCCGTGTGGCAGGACGGGTCGGCCGAGCAATACCAATCGAAGTCCTCTCCGCCATTGCCCCATCCGCGGCGATCGTATTCACCGATGGTGGTGCGCAGAATCTCTTCACCATCGGGGCGCTCTTCGTAGTCTTCGTGGCGGCGAATCGGCACCTGCCAACACACCTCAGGTTTGACTACGGTGAGCTCTTCTCCAGCATCGAGAGCCCACTGGTGGATGGCGCAGCCGGTGCCGGTGGGCCAGCCGGCGCGGTTGGCGAAGATACAGGCGCCGTCGACAAGCGGCGTCTTGAGCGCTGGTTCTGGCTCGCCATCGTCTCCGTCGAGTTCGTCCCATTCCAACCACGGCTCCAGTTCTTCTGGTTGGCCGTTCTTCAGATACTCGTCGACATCCGCTGGGCGGTGCTGCCAGTAGCGTGCGGGCATGCGGGAGACGGCGTCGGCAAGCTGCTCCCGATCCGTCTCGTCGGCCATGTACGCGCCATGCACACAGCAACCGACGTCGGGCTGCTGCTTATCGATGCCGTGGCACGCCGCCGTTCCAAATTGGCAGGCGTAGTGTGACTCGAGCCAGGTCAGATCGATGGAATAAACGTGCAACGGATCCTCGGGATCGGTGAACTCAAACCATTCACGCGGAAAGTCAGGGGCCTTTTCGCGGCCCGCAAGGATGGACGTGGCGGCGGGGGAGGAGGCGGGAAAACCCAGGTAAACCTCATTTGATTTTGGGCGATTCACACCTACCCACGGTAGACCTACTACTCTAGGGGTGTGCGATTAGGTGTGTTAGACGTCGGAAGTAATACCGTCCACCTCGTTGCGGTCGATGCCGCAACCGGTGGCCGCCCCACCCCGATGAGTGACTGGAAGACTCCACTGCGTCTGGTGGAACAGCTCGACAAGAAGGGCAACATCCACGAGAAGGGCTTGAAAAAGCTCATCTCCGCCGTGGGTGAAGCCAATGAGCTGGGCCAGAAGCTCGGTTGTGATGAGTTCATGGCTTTTGCGACCTCTGCGGTGCGCTCAGCCCCCAACTCGGCCGAGGTCCTCGATGAGGTGGAGAAGCAGACCGGCGTCCGCTTGGAAATCCTCTCCGGCGAAGAAGAGGCACGCCTGACGTTCCTGGCGGTGCGTCGTTGGTATGGCTGGTCCGCTGGTCGCATCACCAATCTCGACATCGGTGGCGGCTCCCTAGAGCTGTCCACTGGCACGGACGAGCATCCGGAGCTCGCTTTCTCCCTCGATTTGGGAGCTGGCCGCCTGACCCATAACTGGTTCGACACTGATCCGCCGGAGAAGGCAAAGGTAAACCTGCTTCGTGATTACATCGATGCGGAGCTGGTCAGCGTTGCCGATCAGATGCGCGCTCTCGGCCCCTCGGGCCTGGGCGTGGGAACCTCCAAAACCTTCCGTACGCTGGCCCGACTTACCGGTTCCGCGCCTTCTTCTGCAGGGCCGTACGTCAAGCGCACCCTCACCGCACCGGGTCTGCGTCAGCTCATTTCTTTCATCTCTCGTATGACTGCAGCTGACAGGGCAGACCTTGAGGGTGTAAGTTCTACCCGATCGCACCAAATCGTCGCGGGCGCTCTTGTGGCCGAGGCGAGCATGCGTGCCCTGGGCATCGAGAAGCTGGAGATTTGCCCATGGGCTCTCCGTGAAGGTGTTATTCTGCGCCGTACCGATAAGGGACTGGAATAGGAAAGAAACGTGGCTGACGAGAAACAGTTGACAGTTGCGGAGCTGCTGGCCCGTAACGCGAAGAACCACTCCGATGGAGAGAAGAGCTCGCGCCGCCGTCGCCGCAGCCTTGATGAAGGCGGCATCTCCGTTGCGGAATTAACCGGCAACCTCGAGAAGGTCAAGGCGGCCCCGGCGGAGTCGAAGCACTCCAACGTCTCCATCGACGAGACTGCTCCCGTCATTCCCGCTCCGACCAAGGACACCGACAAGCCGCAGGCCGCCGCTGTCCGCGTCGAGAGACCGGACACTTCTGTTAAGGAGGAAGCGGCCGAGAAGCCTGACAAGTCCGAGAAGGCCGATAAGCCGTCCGACGAGGACACCCGCGTTATCCAGCGCGTGAAGGACGAGCCCGCGAAGAAGGGTGAGGACACGACGGTCGACAAGGCCGTTGCCGCGCCCGTAGTCGCACCGGAGGATGAGACCACCGCGACGGGTGAGCTTGAAGCCATCGACCACGATCATGACGATTACGACGATGAGCATGACGAGGACTACGAGGAGGAGAAGCTCAATCCCTTCGCCGTCGTCCTGCTCGCCCTCGTGGGCATTGTGTTGGGGGCAGTCGTGTTCAAGGGCTTCGAAATCCTCTGGGATCGCTTCGACCGCCTTGTAGTCGTGGTGTTGGGCGTCGTCGTTACCGGCGTAATCGTTGGCATTGTGCATGCACTGCGCACCAGCCGTGACGGTCTGTCCATGTTCCTCGCGGCCGTGGCCGGGCTCGTGCTGACCTTCGGCCCGCTACTCGTGGTGATGTAAGCACCTGTTCCACAGGGCATCTTTTAAAAGGCATCTGCTGGGATGTTGTGCGCTTACTTGGTGGCCGCGCCCTCGCCTTTCTGGCACCCTGGGAAGCATGACAAAAATTGCAGTACTTGGTGGAGGACAAATCGGCGAGGCCCTGGTGTCGGGGTTGGTGAACGCGGGCTATGATGCCGCAGACATCGTGGTGACCAACCGCCGTCCGGAGCGTGGCGAGGAGCTGCAGAGCGCCTATGGTGTGGCCGTCACCAGTGACAACGCCAAGGCCATTGACAGCGCGGACTACATTTTTGCCTGCGTCAAGCCCTACGCCATTGTCGAGCTCCTTGAGGGCCTCGACATCTCAACGGACGCCGTTCTCGTGTCCATGGCGGCCGGCCTCACCCTGGACACTCTGGAGAAGGCCGCCGGCAACGGCGTGCCAGTCGTTCGCGTCATGCCGAACACTCCGATGTTGGTGGGCAAGGGCATGTGCACGTGTGCGGAGGGACAGCACGTGAGCGAGGGGCAGCTAGGGGGCGTCGTCAAGCTGCTTGAGGCCGTCGGTGAGGTTGCTGTCATCGAGGAGAAGCACATCGACGCCGCAACCGCCCTGGCTGGCTCCGCGCCGGCTTACTACTTCCTTGTCACCGAAGCGCTTATCGACGCCGGCGTACAGCTCGGCCTCACCCGTGACGTCGCCGAGCAGCTCGCAACCCGCACCGCCCAGGGCGCGGGCACGATGATGGCGGAATCTGGCAAGGATCCCGTCGCCCTGCGTGCAGGGGTTACCTCCCCGGGGGGAACCACTGCGGCTGCCCTCCGTGAGCTTGAAGAGTCCGGTCTTCGAGGCGCCTTCTTCCGTGCTGCTGAAGCATGTGCCCAGCGTGCGCAGGAACTTGCCTGAGTTTGCCGCCTCACCTGAAAATAATGTGACACCTGTTGTCCGGCGAGTTTCTGGGGAACAGCGTTGCGAATGTGGAAAAAATTGGCACTTGGGTCGCATTAGTCACAGGTTTCACGCTAAGCTGGCATGAGCGCGTGCGTGATAGTCCTGTGGGAGGGGAAGCCTACAGCGCGTCACGTGCTGAAGGGTTAAATAAACTATGACGAATGAAGATAAGGGAACTTTCCTGACCATCGCCGAAGTTGCAGAGATCATGCGTGTCTCCAAGATGACGGTCTACAGGTTGGTTCACGCAGGTGACATGCCGGCAGTGCGCGTGGGACGATCGTTCCGCGTTCATGAATCTGCCGTCAAGGAGTACCTTGAGGCATCCGTATACGGAGCCTAACTTTTTCATCTCTCTTCGGCAGCGCCCACCACTGCGGACTCCTACGGTCCACGGCGGTGGGCGCTGCCCTTAGTTTTGGTGATGGGCATGGCGCTGGGTAAGATGGTGGGCATTCGTGTCGGCAGAGGTACGTCTGCGTCTCCCTGTTTTGCGGGGCCGCATCGAGTGCACCGTGCGGTTTTATTCCAGGCGTCGCCGGCCGGTTTACGTACGTACTGATACCGAAAGTGAGGAAACCAGTTATGGGTTCTGTCATCAAGAAGCGCCGCAAGCGCATGTCCAAGAAGAAGCACCGCAAGATGCTGCGCCGTACCCGCGTTCAGCGTCGCAAGCTCGGCAAGTAAAGCTTCGAATCGAACTCCCCGCATGATCCTCCGCGATCGTAGCGGGGAGTTCGTCGTATCACACGACGGAGACGACATCTAGTGGAGATCCTTTCTGTGGTGAGGGGAGGGGCTCGTCGTTTGAAACGACGACGCCGGTAGGCATCTAGAACGGAATGTCTTCCGGAGGGGTGTTCGGAACCTCCGGCTGAACCTTTACAGCTGCTGCGTCCAGCTCCTCTTTGAGAGCCTGGGCTTGTTCGTGGGCACGCTCGCGGGTGGCGGTAATCTTCTGTGCCACAGTCTGTGCCCAACGCTTCGTCTTGTTTGCCAGCGGGCCAGTCGGTTCCGTCATGGCCCAGGTGCCGTCTTCGAACAGCCAGACGATGTCCCCTGTGATGGGATCCATGATGTAGTGCGCGCGGCCATCGGTCTTCATGTTGTGATGATGTTGGCACAGCGATGCGAGGTTGCTCGGATGCGTTGGCCCGCCATCGGCAAAGTTGATGCGGTGATCCATCTGGCAGAGGTATGCCGGGCGGTTGCAGCCAAGTGCGCGGCAGGTGCCGTCGCGTCCCTCGACGAACTTGCGGATGAGCTCTGCGACAACGTAGTTATCCGATGCTGCCGGCTCTGCAGAAAAGTCGCGCGTCCGAGTGGCCGGCATGTCCTGCGAGGTCCAGCCATAGCCTTGAACAAAAGTGGGGGCGTTCTCAATGTCCGTGGCTTGGTAAGTGTGGAGGATAATCGTTGAGGCTGGGGTGATGCTGCCGGCGATAAGCTTCTTCAGGGCATCGGCTGAGGAGATGCCGTTCTTCTTTGCGGCCTCCCTGATATAGGAGTCCAGAATCATGCCGGTGGCGCTGTCGGTGTTGAGCTCCAGAATGGCGCGTTTACCGGTGTCAGTCATCGTGTAGGTGTCCTTCTTGCGCGTATCGCGGAAGGACACCGTTTTGTCGATGCTCTTGCATATATCGCGGACCTTGCGTCCTATCTGGGCGGGCGTGGGAAAGACCTGGTTGGGTGAGGTTGGGGTGAGGTAAGTGGCCAGGGAATCGTCGACAAGCGCGAGCATTTCCTTGGGTACGTTTCCCAGCTTGGTCAGTGCGCAATCGATGGCGATGAGGGCCTTCATGTCGAGCAGATAGGACGTGTCCTGCAGGTTCTTGAGCTGTGGGAGCTCGGTGAGGCGGTGAACGGCGAGGCAGCATTCGGTGATGGTGTAGACACCGACGCCGAGCTTGGCGACGAGCCTCTGGCACGCCACATCAAAATCTTCATCGAGCGGTGGCATGGCGGCTGTCCACGAACGGTAATCAGCGCGCCGGGCGGCGCTGCGCTCGACGGCGAGCGCGCACTCGGGGTTCATGTGGGAGAAAAAGGCGGTAGGAGTGGTGGTGTTCAACGTGAATCCCCCCGGATTCTTGAGAGATATGGGCAGTGTATGGAGAGGTGAACAGAAGTTCTAATAGAAACCTACAACATGCCTTGGACATGTGTCTCTACCTGCATCTATGTCGAATTGAAAAGTATGAAAAGTGGCACGCTTTCGACCTTGTTAGCGCAGTGGGGAGTACTATCCGTGTGAGCCCATCCACGGCGGGGTATGCGTATGATGGCGAAGTATGTTGCCTAAGCTCTTAACCCTCGAGACCCTGGTGATTTCGCAGACCAAGTCTTTTCTGCAGGATCAGTTCCTCATCGCGGATGAGCAGGGAGTGCCCGTCGGAACCATCCTGCAGTCCGGCGGAATGAAGGACATGCTCTTTAACTCCTCCCGCAGCTTGGAGGTGGCCTTCACGGATGATCAAGGAACACCACAGCAGTCACTCATGCTCATCAAGGACCCGCCAAACTTCCTGAGGGATACGTATGAGGTGTATTTGCCGGGCGTCGAGAAGCCTATGGCGGTGGTGACCAAGCGATTTTCCATGCTCAAGACGCGCCTGACCATGGAGATGGAGAGCTTCCCGGAAATCGAGATTGAAGGTGATATCTGGGATTGGAACATCACCATTAGTAGTCAAGGCCAGCCGCTCGCGGAGGTGCGTAATGAGTGGGCGGGCGTGGGGAAGTTCCTTTCGGGGAAGAACACCTACCGCCTGAGCATCGCGCCGGGGCTCGACCCGCAGCAGCATGCGGGGCTTATCGGCGCGGTGATGTGCATGGATATGCTGCGCACGAAGGCACAGCAGAGCGGTTAGCGGCGATGTGCCATGCGCCAGCCGCCGTAGGAAAAGAGGGCGGTGGCTAGCGCGGGCAGGCCATAGGTACGGATGGCCTTGCGGACGGAGCGGTAATCACGAATGAGCCAGCCTTTCTCCTCGGCGATGTCACGCAGCTTCGAATCCGGGTTGATGGCCACGGGAGTGCCCACCATAGACAGCATGGGGACGTCGTTGGCGCTGTCGGAGTAAGCCGTGCAGCGTTCAAGGTCGAGGTTTTCGAGCGTGGCCAGGGCGGCGACGGCATGCATTTTGCCAGGACCATGGAGAATATCGCCCACGAGACGGCCGGTGAAGCGCCCGTCGTCGACCTCCGCCACTGTGCCGAGGGCACCGGTGAATCCGAAGCGCTGGGCTAGGATCTGGGCTAATTGCACCGGGGTGGCAGTCACCAGCCACACTTGCTGGCCTGCGTCGAGGTGCATCTGAGCCAGCTGCTTCGTGCCCGGATAGGCCTTATCCGCCATGGATTGGTCCACAATTTCTTCGCACAGTGCGACCATGTCCGCTACCGAACGACCCTTCACGAACTCGAGGGCCTGGACGCGTCCGGACGCAACGTCCTCAGTGTTTTCGGACCCAGAGATGCGGAATTTCAGTTGCTTCCATGCGATGGGCAGGATTTCTGAGAGGCTGAAGTATCGACGCCGTGCCAGGCCAAACGCGAAGGCGACGAGCGATGAGCCCTGAACCAGCGTGTTGTCCACATCAAAAAAGGCCGCGGCGCCGACGTCTTGGGGAACATCTGGGTCCGGCTGCGTGATGGAACGTGCGCCGGCAGATTCGAAAGAGCCCTGGACGGATTCCACACCCGAGGAGAAGGAATCCAAGTCGATGCCGAAGAGCTGTTCCACCGCCGCGGCTGCCGACGCCTCACCTGCCGCACGCTGACTCTCCTCATCCAGTGGGGCAAAGGCCTGTTGTTCCAAGAAATTGCGGAGGTTTCCCCTACTCGCGGTCCAGTTGGCAAGGAACTCGCGGGGGGAGTCGGGCATACCGGGTGGCAAGGGGAGGGGCACGCGTTCAGCTTTCAACGGGTAGGCAGGCTAACGTGTCCATAGTAAACCGCACAAAGTTCAGAGTCTCACTAAGGAGCCCTTTTATATGTCCCACACAGTCGAGCTCATGGTGCGCACGACGTGCGGCTCGTGCGCGCGGGTGCGTGAGCAGATAACGCCAGTAGTGAAAAACGCTGGGGCGGAGCTCATCGTGCGCGTCGTTGACCAGGACAACGAGCTGGCCATGGAATACGGCGACCGTGTGCCTGTTGTGGTGATTGATGGTGATGAGTTTTCGTGCTGGGAAGTCGATAATGAGGAGCTGGCACAGGCGTTGGCAGGATAAGTCCCCACGGTGCGCGTGAGTTTCAGAATCGGGCTTGAGACTAGTAGTCTTTTGGTTGATTTGAGTCATCCAAAGGGATGATGAAGGACTGGAGGGTAGTGCATGAGTGTGCTCGTCGTGGGCATGTCGCATCAGTCGGCGCCAGTAGCGCTGCTGGAAAAGCTGAGCATGAACGAGACCGTGCAGACCAGCGCCTGCCAGACCCTGGTCCAGGCGGACTCGCTCTCTGAGGCGATGATCATTTCCACGTGTAACCGCATGGAGGTCTACACCGTCACCAACTCCTTCCACACAGGAGTGCAAGATGTCGTTCGCACCCTTGCCCGCGTGTCCGGTGTTGATGAAGGCGAGCTGCGCTCTTACCTTTATGTGCGTTATGCCGACGCAGCTGCTGAGCACCTCATGTCGGTGACCTCCGGTCTGGATTCGATGGTGGTGGGCGAGCAGCAGATTATCGGCCAGGTCCGCACGGCTTATCAGTCCGCTACCGATCAGGGAACGGCCGGCCCGCGCATCCACGCGTTGGCGCAGTCCGCGCTGCGCGCCGGCAAGCGCGTCCATTCGGAAACGGAGATCGATGAGGCTGGGGCCTCCATGGTGTCCTTCGCCTTTGATCAGGCGTTGAGTCGAATGGGTCGGGAGCGGCTGGACGGCGCGCGCGTACTGATCCTTGGCGCTGGCGCCATGGCGTCGCTGGCGGCCACTCATGCCGGACGTTTGGGAGCCCATCTCATCATTGCGAACCGCACCACCACACGCGCGCAGCGCGTGGCCGAGCATGCTCACGAGGCGGGCGTCTATGCGGACGTCATCGAGTTCGCTGACCGTGCCCAGGCGCTGCGTGATGTGGACATGGCCATATCTGCGACTGGCGCACAGGATTTCACCATCACGGCTGCCGACGTCGAGCGCTATCACGGTGCCGGCCGTGAGCTCATGCTCGTGGACCTGTCTCTGCCACGCGACATCGATGATGTCACCGCCTCTGTCGAAGGTGTGGACTTGGTCAATATCGAGCGTCTCAGCAAATCCTTGGAGGCTGCCGATACGGACATCGCTGCAGGTACCAGCCCGCATGCCCAGGCACGCCGCATCGTTACTGAGGAGCTCAATGCCTATGCCTCCGCCCAGCGCGTGCGCGATGTCGTCCCCGCCGTGTCTGCTCTGCGCAAGCGTGCCGCCAACCTTGTGCAGTGCGAAATTGCCCGTCTCGAACAGAAGCACCCTGAGCTGGACGAGCGCCAGATGGGGGATGTCAACCGCGCGCTTAAGCGAGTGGCAGACAAGTTGCTCCACGAGCCCACCGTCCGCGCAAAGCAGCTAGCAGCCAATTCCGGTACGGTCAGCCATGAAACCGCGCTCCAAGAACTCTTTGGCCTGCAGCTTGAGGGCAGCGGCGTGGCAGTGGACATGACCGAGCTGCCGGACGCCACACAGATGAAGGCTGCGGAGAATAAGAAGACAGAGGAAGAGGACGCATAAATGTTGAAGATCGGTACCCGAGGTTCCTTGCTCGCCACGACACAGTCCGGCCATGTGCAGGGCTGGCTTCAGGACGCAGGCTACGAGGCCGAGCTGCACATTGTCACCACGCAGGGAGACGTCAACATGGCGCCCGTTGAGCGGATTGGCGTGGGAGTGTTTACCCAGGCTCTGCGTGAGGCTGTGTATCGCGGCGAGTGTGAGATTGCCGTGCATTCTTTCAAGGATTTGCCAACGGCCGTCGATGAGCGCTTCGACCTTGTCGTGCCCCAGCGTCAAGATGTGCGTGAAGCACTCATTGCTCGCGATGGGTTGACCCTCAACGAGCTGCCGGAAGGCGCGCGCGTAGGTACGTCCGCTCCGCGTCGCATCAGCCAGCTCAAGGCACTGCGCCCCGACCTGGACATCCGCCCACTGCGCGGCAATATCGATACCCGCATGGGCAAGGTGACCAGCGGCGAACTCGATGCTGTTCTTTTGGCGTATGCCGGGCTCGTGCGCGCTCACTACGCCGACCGCGCCACCGAGGTCTTCGACCCCGCGGTTTTCATGCCGGCACCCGCCCAGGGCGCGCTTGCGATTGAGGCTGTGAAGGGCACGGAGGCAGCCCAGGCTATCGCCCTGCTTGGCGACGCCCTCGCAACCGCCGCCACCCGCGCCGAACGCACCGTGCTGTCCCAGCTCGAGGCCGGCTGCACCGCCCCGGTGGCCGCCACATCGCGCTGGGAAGGCGAGGAGCTCATCGTCCGCGGTGGCGTCTTTGCCCTCGACGGCTCCCGCCAGCTCACCGCCCAGGCGCGGGGCGCGGCCGAGGAGGCGGAGGCCTTGGGCCGCGCGGTCTCTGAGGAGCTCTTTGCCCAGGGAGCTGCAGAGCTGCTGGCTAACTAATTTTTGGTTTCGGGGCTTTTCCTTTAGTGTGTATCTAGCACACAATCATTGGCGTCAATGATTCAGCCCCCCTTAAACCGCAATTGAGGGGTGGGCTTTACTCTCCCGCCGCGGTGAGCGGCGCAGGAATCCCCCGGAATCCACAAACTAGAAAAGAACCTTATGAGCAATGCCGTGCCGGATACTCAGTCTGAACTGGGCTCGTCTGACCTGGGCTCGTCTGACCTGGGCAAAGTCGTCTTCGTCGGCGCCGGCCCGGGGAATCCCGATCTCTTGACCGTCCGTGCTCGCGAGGTTCTGGAAACCTCCGCCATTGCCATCACTGATGCTGAGGTGTCCTCCGGCGTGCGCGAGATGGTGGCCCAGCAGGTGCCGGTGCCGCAGGAGCTTCTCGACGCCGCCGAGGCCGAGTACGAGCGCATCTGCGCCGCAGCCAAGGAGGCTGGTGCTCGCCGCAAGCCCCCACGTCCGGCACCGCCGACGGCGGCGGTGTTCGAGGAGGTCGAGGGGGACGTCGTCAAGCAACTGCGTGAGGCGCTGACCCGCGCCGAGGGTCGCGATGTGATTCGTCTGGTGACGGGCAACCCGCTCAACCGCGAATCCATCAAGGCGGAGATTTCTGCGGTGGCGAACGCCGGTATGGAGTTTCAGGTCGTGCCCGGCATGTCTTTGCCGTCGACGGTGCCGTCCTTTGCCGGTATCGCGCTGGGTGCGACGTACACCGAGGCGGATATTACGGAAGGTGCGGACTGGGATGGTCTGGCCTCCGCAACGCAGCCTTTGGTGCTTCAGGCCACGGCTGATGACCTGCCCGTGATCTCCCGCGAGTTGGTGGAGCGCGGCATGCCCGCCGACACCGAGGCTTATGTCACTGTCCATGGCACGACACGCCTGCAGCGCACCCACGAGACCACCCTGGGAACCCTGGGCAAGCTTGATGCCGAGCTTCCCGGTGTCCTCGTTGTGACGCTGGGGCGTAGCTTCGATGACCGCTCGAAGTACTCCTGGTGGGAAAACCGCTCCCTCTACGGCTGGCGCGTGCTCGTGCCACGCACCAAGGAGCAAGCGGCAGCCATGAGCGCACGGCTTGCTGGACACGGCGCTATCCCACAGTCGGTGCCGACCATTTCGGTGGAGCCGCCGCGCAACCCGGCGCAGATGGATCGCGCCATCAAGGGCATCGTGGAAGGCCGCTACAAGTGGATTGTGTTCACCTCCGTTAACGCGGTGAGCGCGGTGTGGCAGAAGATTGCGGAGCTTGGACTCGACGCACGCGACTTCGCTGGCGTGCACCTGGCCGCGGTGGGGCAGAAGACTGCTGATGCTATCCGCGCCAAGGGCATGGTTCCGGAGGTCATGCCGAAGCCGACTAAGCAGAATGCTGAGGGCCTCGTGGAGGTCTTCCCCAACTATGTTGAGGACATCGATGCGGTGGGCCGCGTGCTGTTGCCGCGCGCCGATATCGCCGGCGAGGTGTTGGTCAATGGTCTGCTGGACCTGGGCTGGGAAGTTGATGATGTCGTGGCCTACCGCACCGTGCGTGCGGCCCCGCCTGCAGCGGAGATCCGTGACATGATCAAGTCGGGCGGTTTTGATGCTGTGGCCTTCACATCGCCGTCTACCGTGCGCAACCTCGTGGGCATTGCGGGTAAGCCGCATGCGCGCACCATCATCGCCTGCATCGGTCCCTCCACCAAGGCAGCGGCCGAGGAAGTGGGGCTGCGCGTGGACGTGGTTCCAGAGGTTGCGGATGTGCCGATGCTTGTCGACGCCCTCGCAGACCACGTCGCTGGCCTCCGCGCCGCCGGTAATTTGCCTGCGCCGCGCAAGAAGCGCCGCTCGCGCAAGAAGACTTCCTCGACCGCGTCAGGGCGAGCAGAGTAAGGGCGACTAGAGTCGAGAAGGTAGTTTATTTTCTCGTCGCTCAAAGGAGAGTTTCTACTCATGAGCATTGCTCGCCGCCCCCGCCGTTTGCGCCAGAATCAGGCCTTCCGCAATCTCGTCGCGGAAACCACGCTGCGCCCGTCCGACCTCATCCTCCCGATGTTCGTCGTCGATGGGCTGAACGAGCCTCGTGACATTCCCTCGATGCCGGGCGTGCAGCAGCATAGCCTGGATTCCCTCAAGCGTGCCGCGCATGAGGCCCTCGATGCGGGCGTGACCTGCGTTGATCTTTTCGGCGTGCCGCGCGAGGAGGACAAGGACGCGACCGGTTCCGTGGCTTGGGATCCGCAGGGCATCCTCAACGTGGCTATTGCGGAGCTGCGCAAGGAATTCGGCGATGATCTCATTGTCATGGCGGATACCTGCCTCGATGAATTCACCTCTCACGGGCATTGCGGTGTGGTTGATGACCAAGGCCGCGTGCTCAATGACGAAACCGTCGAGCTCTACCAGGACATGGCGCGCTCCCAGGCACGTGCCGGTGCGCATATGGTCAGCCCGTCCGGCATGATGGACGGCCAAATCGCCGCTATCCGCGAGGCCCTCGATGACGCTGGTCATGAGGATGTTGCCATCATGGCCTACTCGGCGAAGTACGCCTCCGCCTTCTTCGGCCCCTTCCGTGATGCCGTGGGTTCCTCCCTGGAAGGTGACCGCCGCACCTACCAGCAGGATCCGCGTAATTACCGCGAGTCGATGCTGGAGGTAGACCTCGACATTGAGGAAGGTGCGGACATCGTCATGGTGAAGCCGGGCCTGCCGTATCTCGATGTGCTGGCCGGTACGGCGGAACGCTCCTCCGTTCCCGTGGCCGTCTACCAAGTCTCTGGTGAGTACGCGATGATTCAGGCTGCCTCCCAGAACGGGTGGATTGACGGCGAGGCCGTTATGCTGGAGTCCTTGACCGCGTTCAAGCGCGCTGGTGCAGACCAGATCCTGACGTACTTCGCCACGGACGCTGCCCGCCTGCTCGCATAACCTGCCCACCTTTAAGGAGAGTCGTGACGCTTAGCCCGAACACCACGCCGGCCGCACAGCCACGGGGAGAGGATTCCACGAAGTCCAAGCGCACCGAAGCTGTCTCCCTCATGCTTAAGGTGTGGACCGTTGCTTTAGGTCTTGAGGTCGTGCACCTCGTCTTGAGCATTGTGCTCACACTGCTCAACCGCGATGAACTCTTCGCGCAAGCACGAACCGCCGCGGAATCTGCAGCGGAGCGCTCTGGTCAAGACATGACGGAGGCGTTCGTCCAGATTATGGCCTATGGTTCGGTAGCGCTGAGCTCGCTCATCTCTCTGGCCATTGTGGTGCTGCTGGGCATCATGCTGTGGATGATGAACAGCAAGTCCAAGGCCGCCGGCACCGGCCGGCGCCTGTGGTTCGCGTTCTCCCTCTATTTTGGTCTTCGCGTGCTCGTCGTCTTCTTCAGCAGCCCGGCCGGGGCGAATGTTCCGGATTGGCTCTTCGTGCTGGACGGCGGCGTGCAGATTCTCGTTGGCGTGGCTGCCGTCATGGGCTTGCTCTTCGCCGGTAAGGAGGAAGTCCTTGAGTACACCGGGGAGATGGAGCAGGTGCGTCAGATGCGCAAGGAGATGGAAGAGCAGCGCCGCCTAGACAACCAAGCGCAACGCGATAAGGACCGTGACAGCAAGAGCAAAGACAGGAAGAACAAGAAAGACGACCGCTCATGAACGATCGCCCAGGTCCCGCAGACTATAACCGCGGCCCCCGTCGAAAGAAGAGGCAGGGCGATCAGGATTATTCCTCATGGCCCTCGCAGCTGCGGATCGCCTACTGGATCTTCGTCGTGGGGGCAGTCGTCATGCTCACCGCCGGCATGGTCGGACTCTTTGGTTCCTATTCCCAGGTGACTAACACGGAATTGAGCGTGGAGCAGGTGGACTATATCCGCTTCAATACGCGCTTTGCGGCTATTTCTAACATCGTGAGCGCTGTGGTGATTGCTGCCTGTTCCGCACAGTTGGCAAGCGGCTCGGTGTGGGCCCGCCGCATCATCACTGCAGTGTCGGCTTATGCCATGTTCGTCAACGTGGCAGCGCTCATCGCAGGAGTGGGTGGGTTGCTGTTGCTGCTCATACCGATGGTGCTCATGGTGGGCATTTTCTTCCTCTTCCACCCAGATTCCACGGCCTTCATTAAGGCGCGGCGCGCGGAGCGGGCGTAATTGGCGCCGACTCCAACTTTTGATTCATAATGGACGGTATGTCTCGACTGTCTGCCGCGCCGCTCATTGAGGCCGCTTCCGGCCGTACCCCGTCCCGCCCACCCGTCTGGTTCATGCGCCAGGCGGGTCGTTCCTTGCCGGAATACCGCAAGGTCCGCGAAGGAATCAGCATGCTGGATTCCTGCTTCATGCCGGAGCTGCTGGCGGAGATTACCCTGCAGCCGGTGCGCCGTCACGATGTCGATGGTGCCATCCTCTTCAGCGATATCGTCGTTCCGCTCAAAGCCGCAGGCGTGGGGGTGGAGATCGTTCCCGGACGCGGCCCCGTCATGGATGCGCCGGTGCGCACCAAGGAGGATGTGGCCAACCTGCCGGTTCTTGATGTCGACGTGCCCGAGGTCCGACAGGGCATCGAGATTATTCTGAACGAGCTCACCGACAAGCAGGCGCTCATCGGCTTCGTCGGCGCGCCTTTTACCTTGGCCAGCTACCTCATTGAGGGCGGCCCCTCGAAGAACCATGAGCGCACCAAGGCGCTCATGCACTCCGAGCCACAGACCTGGCACGCGCTCATGGAGCGTCTCACTCTGACGATTATTGCCTTCCTGGAACTTCAGCTTGATGCCGGCATTGATGCCATGCAGCTCTTCGATTCCTGGGCGGGCTACCTTAACGAGCGCGATTATCGGGAGTTTGTTCTTCCGTACTCAACGCAGATCCTCAAAGTGGCAGAGGGCCGCGTGCCGCGCATTCACTTCGGTGTGGGCACCGGCGAGCTGCTCGGCGCGATGTCGGAGGCCGGTTCTGAGGTCATGGGTGTGGATTACCGCGTGACCATGGATTCTGCCGCCGCCCGCGTGCGTGCGAACATCCTGCAGGGCAACCTCGACCCAGCTCTGCTGTTTGCTGGCGACGGCGCCGTGCGTAACGCCGTGCGTACCATCAAATCTGAGGTCACCCGCGCTACTGAGCGCGGTGACATGAACGGGCATATCTGGAACCTTGGCCATGGGGTTCTGCCTACTACCGACGCCGACGCAGTGACCCGCGCCGTCGCCATCATCCACGAGGAGGGCTAAATGAAGATCGCGATTATCGGCGCTGGACTAGCTGGTCTGACGGCGGCTTGGGAGCTGCGCTCCCACGAGGTCTACGTGTTTGAGGCCGCCGGCCGCATCGGCGGCAAGCTGCACACGGTTGCCTTCAATGGCGGGCCGACGGACATGGGCGCGGAGGCTTTCATCCGTCGCCGCAAGGATGCCGTGGACTTCTTCGAAGAATTGGGCCTTGCGGATTCTATCGTGGAACCCAACGGCGAGCTGCGCCCACGCGTGTATGCGGGCGGTGAACTGCACTTCCTTCCGAAAGGCGGCGTGATGGGCATTCCGTCTGAGCCGCAGGACTTCTTTACTGCTGCGACCAATGAGCGCATCACCAACGAGCAGCCTTTCGAGTGGGAAATTGGTGGGGATGTGTCCGTCGGTAAGCTCGTGCGTCAACAGTACGGTGATGACGTCGTTGACCACCTGGTTTCTGCGCTGTTGGGTGGAGTGTACTCCTGCGCCGCCGATGACCTGGGCCTGCGTGCCACGGTTCCGCACGTGGCGGCTGCGTTGGACACGATGGCTCAGGATGGGCCTGTTACGTTGTCCGCTGCCATCAAGCAGATCGAATCCGGCCGCAGCCCGGCCGAGGGCTCTGTCTTCGGCACCTTCAAGGGCGGCTACGCCGAGCTCTACGAGGCCCTGGCGGAGAAGTCCGGCGCGCAGATTCACCTCGACACTTTCGTTTCCGGTGTCACACGCAAGGGCGATGCCTTTGAGGTCACAGGCGCCCCGGGTGACTTGGGGCCCTTCGACCGCGTCCTGTTCGCCACCCCGGCGCCGACCACCGCGCGCCTCATCAAGGCCGTAGCTCCTGAGGCCGCCGAGCAGCTTGCTACGGTTCAGCTGGCCTCCTCTGTGGTTGTGGGCTTCAACTTTGCTTCCGCCACGGACCCGGAGGGCAACGCGCTTCCCGACGCCACCGGCATCCTCATCGCCGCCGACGAACCCGACCTGCACGCCAAGGCTTTCACGCTGTCCTCCAATAAGTGGCCGCACCTAGGTGAGCGCGAGGGCTTCCTCGTGCGTGCGTCCTTCGGACGCTTCGGCGATGACGCACTTGTCCGCGCGGAGGAGGACGATCTGGTGGACTATGCCCTCGATGACCTGAAGGCAATCACCGGCTTCGATGGCCGCGCTACTGGCGTGGAGGAAATCTACACGCAGCGCTGGTTCGGCGGCATCCCCCGTTATGACGAGAAGCACCTGGCCACGGTGGCCGCCGTGCGTGCCGCGCTTGCCGACGTCCCCGGTATCGCCACCGCCGGCGCCTGGGCCGATGGCGTCGGCGTGCCCGCTGTTATCGCCGGTGCCCGCGCTGCCGCGCAGGCACTCGTCAGCTAGCTCGCTGTCCCCTCACATGGCGCCCGCAAAGGGCGTCCTGCAAAAGGCATCTTCTAGAAGGCATCTTTGGCTCTAAAAACGCCATTTGTCATGCATAAAAGGCGTTTTTAGCCGTGAAAACGCCTTATGACTGATGCCTTTTGTCAGATGCCTTCAGCTGGTCGATGGAGCCACGCAGACGCTCTGCGTTGCGAGGCGAACGCAGAAGATATTCCGTTTCGCGGAGCGAGTTGTAGTCATCCATGGAAACGGTCGCTGTGAGGTTTAGCCGCTCGCACACGTGCTCATCGTGACTGACCAAGATGAATGCCCCGCGGTAGCTGGTGAGCACCTCAACTAGCCAGTCGGTGGTGGGGATGTCGAGGTTATTCGTTGGTTCGTCGAGAAGCAGGAAGCGCGGGGCTGGATCACTGAGCAGGACGCGGGCGATTTCGACGCGGAAGCGCTCGCCACCAGAAAGCTGTCCCACGGGCTGGTGGATCTTGTCGTTGATGAAGAGCATCTGGGCCAGCTGGTCGCGCAAGAACTGCGGGTCGGCGCTGGGGTTGGCTTCCCGCACGATGTCGAGCACCGACTTTTCTGTAGGTAAGACGATGCGCTGTCGGATGTATCCGCAGGGCAGCGTGTACTCGACGTCGCCGCGGACAATGCGGTTGAGGAAGGTGGTCTTGCCGCTACCGTTAGCTCCGGCGAGGCGAACCCGTTCGGGTCCCGTGATACTCAGCAGATCGCTGACGAGCACTCGGGTGCCCGCGGGCAGCTCTGTGCCGGGGAGGTCGATGTGGACATGGGAGTCGGCGCGAAGCGCGCGCTGTGCCTCGTCATGGGCTGATTGGGCGGCAGCAACTGCATCGTTGGCCTGTTGAGAACGCCCAGCGGCTGAGCGCTCGGAACGGTTCTTGTCATTGCCCATGGCCATGCCGGGTTTACGCTTTGAGGCGGCGAAATTCTTGCCGCGGCGGGCATCGCGGGCGACACGGGTCTGCATAGCGGCGCGCTCGCGGACTTGTTTGCGGTGCTCAGACTTAGTTTCCCTGACCTTGGCCTGCGCGCAATCCTGCTCGGCATCAATCGCTGCGCGGTAGGAGGAGTAGTTTCCCTCGAACTCGCGAAGTGTTCCGTGGTAGAGCTCCGCAATGCTGTCCGCGTGCTCGAGGAGCTCGCGGTCGTGTGAGACGACGAGAACCGGCATCGGTGCGGTGCGAATGAGCTCGAGTAAGCGCTGGCGGGATGAGGAGTCCAGGTTGTTGGTGGGCTCGTCGAGGATCAGGAAATCCGGCTTGTGGAAGAAGGCTGAGGTCAGCGCCACGGTCACCGCTTCACCGCCTGACAGTGTTCCGATGGTGCGCTCTAAGGGGAAGGGGAGACCCGCGGCGTCGAGAGCAGCCTCGATGCGCTCTGCTAAATCCCACTGCTCACCAACAGCGGCGGCGAGCTCGTCTGAGTATTCGCCAGCCTCAATGCGGGCAATGGCGCTGAGAATCTCTGTCGCGCCAAAGACATCGGCGATGCTGTCAGACGTATGGAGGCCTAGATCCTGGTCGACATAGCTGACTGAGCCCGCGGATACCGTTCCCGAAGTCGGGGCAATGAGGCCCGCAAGTACCTTGGCCAGCGTTGATTTTCCGGAACCATTCGCACCCACCAAGCCCGTGAAGTGGGAGGAAAACGTGCCGGTGAGGTCCGTGAAACAGGGGGTGCCGTCGGGCCAGGTGACGGTGAGATGAGAAAAAGAAATAGGCATGAAGAAATCCACCTTCGAGTAAGTCGCGTAAAAGAGTGACGTCGAATTAGGAAAAAATCTTCATGCCTGAAAGGCTAACACCGGCTAATACCCGAGCGCAAGGGCCGCCACGCCAAGGCCGAGAGCGCCGCGGGCAATGTAGTGCAATACCTCGGGGGAGAAGGAGACGCCGAAGCCGCCGCTATCCAGCATGGACATGCTGTCTACCCGTGCCGGGCGGGAACGCTTAAACGACGCCCAGCTAAGGCCGGCGATGATGAGCGCCACTGCGATGGCGGAAAGATTCCACACCAAGAGGAGGACACCGGCACCAAGGAGTGCTGTGCCCACTGAAGCGATAAGGGGAAGGCCCCAGTCGGGCCATGCATCGTCGCTGACGCGGCCGAAGGAGGCGGCGCGCCCAACCGCCGCACCGACGATGCTCCACGCAGACATGAATCCGACGATAGCCAGCGCCCCGAGCTGTGGGGCGAACCCCAACGACAAGCCGAGGGCCGCGAGCGCACCGACGCCGATGTACCACCGTCGTCCCAGACGACGGAAGAAGAGACCCACCAACGTGGAGGGTGCATGGGCGCGACGAGGAATCCATGCGGACTGGTTCGCAATGGCATCTGAGGTGACCTCCGAATCAAGCAGGCCAAGGCCAGATCCACCGACCAGGCGCGTGCGCCCAGCGCTGAGAAGCGAAGCCAGCGTGAACGAGCGCCACCCCACGACGAAACGCAGGGCCGGGACTGCCAGGGCGAACCACGGGGAAAGCCCGGTGGACACGCAGATACCGAGGCCCAAGACCCCGAAGCCGATCAGCTGCGTCCATGTGATCCAGTCTGTACCACGGAGCTTGCCGCGCGGGCGATCAACGTACACCCAGCGTTCCCGCGACAGTGCGCGCAGAGGATAGAGAACCTCGGTGAGCACCATTAGCGCGAGCAGTCCCACGACGGCGGCAATCGGGGCGACGCTAGTTAGCGCGACGCGGGCCGGGATGATAGGCAGGACTGCGCCGACTTCTTGCCAGACTGTGTAACCGAAGCCGAAGACGATGCCGGCGAGGATGAGATACCAGATACCATCGCCCAGCCGGGACAGTACGCGCATCACAGCTGCACCACCTCGTCGCAGGCCTGGGTGATGATGTCGGAATGCGAGGCCACGACGATGCAGCGATTCTCCTCGTCGGCTAGGTAGCGCAATTCGCTGGCGAGGAACTCGGTCCAGGCGGAGTCGAGGTGGCGCTCGGGTTCGTCGATAAGCACTGCACGCGCTGGCTGGTATAGCTGCGCGGCCAAGAATACGCGCTGGCGCTGGCCCGAGGACAGGCGCGAGGCTGGGTGCGGAAGGAGAGGATCGAGCGCCCAGAGTTCGCAGAGCTTGGCGACGTCCACCCCTGCCGCCTTGCCCATCAGGTCCAGGTGCTCACCCACGGTGAGGTCGGGGAGGAAAACCGGCTCCGCCACTGTAATGACTGCGCTGGGGTGTTTCTTCGTGCCAACGCTATGGCCGTCGCACTCAACTGTTCCATCGAGTGGTGCGAGTTCCCCGCCGAGTGTTGCGAGAAGCGTAGACTTACCCGAACCATTGGGGCCAGCAAGGCCATAGATGTGGCCTGAGGCGAAGTTTTTCTCAAGGTGTCCTAGCGGTGCGGTGTGTCCGTAGTCGGCGTTGATTGAAAGCATTGCTGGGTGGCGAACTCCTCGCGTTGAATGAGCAAAAGATTATTAACAATTATTGATGAAGTTTAGCGAAATATGGGTTACCGCGTTTTCTGTAGGTAGAAAACACTCTTGGAACAGATGCTTTGAGCTGCTAAAATGGTGAAAAGTAGTTGATAGCTCGGGAGGGTAGCGATGTCTAAGCCGATTCGTGTTGAAAGTAACAGTAGCGACCGCGATCCGCTAGCGCTGAGTGACGCTGCGCTGCGGTTGGCAGGCCACGATGTGACGGATGAGCACGTGCGCCAGCTGGGCCGCGAAGTGGCTGCAGGGACATTATCCGCCGTTGAAGCAATAGCTCGCGTTCGACGCGCTTCGCTCAAATAGAGGCCGGGAGAGAGACATGAGCGGGGGCTGGGAGAACTATTTCATTCCAGGGACCAAGGTTCTGAAAAATCGTTTGGGATTGGACGATGCAGAAGAACTCCGGATTGTGGAAGAGAAATTGGTATTTCTTCGAATCGCGGAGTTGGAAGCGGCGCCTCTGAAAGGTGCGTTTGATTATGCACACTTCAAGGCGATACATCGGCATCTTTTTCAGGATGTGTACGAGTGGGCGGGCGAAGAACGGACTGCGCCTGTAGGCCAGTTCATGATTAAGGCAGGGCATGCCTACTACCCGGCAGGGCCGGAAATGACGAAGGCGGCGGAGAAGTTGTTTGCCGGGCTGGCGCAGGACAACTTTCTACGTGGTTTAGGGTTTGATGAGTTCGTGGCCAAGCTGGCTGAGCTGTGGGGTGAGCTCAATGTGGTCCACAGTTTTAGGGAGGGAAATACCCGAACACAGACAGTGTTTTTCGATGCTCTAGTCAAGGCGGCGGGGTACCGCCTTGACGTGGAGCGTCTGGCCAATGATGCGGACGTGCGCGCGGAGTTTATCGCCGCGCGCTTTCACAGCCAGGACACCGGAGATAACGCGCAGCTGGAGGAGGTGCTGCGCGGGCTCGTCGCACAGCAGCGCGGCTAGACGCCGGGATTCCTCAAAACATGAGGACACTCTCTGCGGATGCGCTACCAGAAGACATCTTCCTCGCCGCAGTCGAAGAAGCCTACACACAACGCCAACAACGCAACATTGCCAAGGCTATAACCCAGGCACAATTCCGATACCCGGATGCAAGCTTGGCTGAAATCACCCGGGCAGAACAGCGCGGTATCAACATGCGCCAGCTGAAACGAATCGCGGCAACTAACTGGCGGGAAAACCCGACCAATATTCACATCCTCGCCCCGACGGGAACAGGCAAGACATACATTGCCTGCGCCATCGGCATCGCCGCGTGCAAGGCTGGATATTCCGTGGCGTACTACCGGCTGGAT
>NZ_KV788204.1:0-1108 GCF_001807225.1 Corynebacterium sp. HMSC05E07 | reverse complement strand
GTGACGGTACCTGTATAAGAAGCACCGGCTAACTACGTGCCAGCAGCCGCGGTAATACGTAGGGTGCGAGCGTTGTCCGGAATTACTGGGCGTAAAGAGCTCGTAGGTGGTTTGTCGCGTCGTCTGTGAAATTCCGGGGCTTAACTCCGGGCGTGCAGGCGATACGGGCATAACTTGAGTGCTGTAGGGGAGACTGGAATTCCTGGTGTAGCGGTGAAATGCGCAGATATCAGGAGGAACACCGATGGCGAAGGCAGGTCTCTGGGCAGTTACTGACGCTGAGGAGCGAAAGCATGGGTAGCGAACAGGATTAGATACCCTGGTAGTCCATGCCGTAAACGGTGGGCGCTAGGTGTAGGGGGCTTCCACGTCTTCTGTGCCGTAGCTAACGCATTAAGCGCCCCGCCTGGGGAGTACGGCCGCAAGGCTAAAACTCAAAGGAATTGACGGGGGCCCGCACAAGCGGCGGAGCATGTGGATTAATTCGATGCAACGCGAAGAACCTTACCTGGGCTTGACATACACCAGATCGCTGCAGAGATGTAGTTTCCCTTGTGGTTGGTGTACAGGTGGTGCATGGTTGTCGTCAGCTCGTGTCGTGAGATGTTGGGTTAAGTCCCGCAACGAGCGCAACCCTTGTCTTATGTTGCCAGCATTTTGGTTGGGGACTCATGAGAGACTGCCGGGGTTAACTCGGAGGAAGGTGGGGATGACGTCAAATCATCATGCCCCTTATGTCCAGGGCTTCACACATGCTACAATGGTCGGTACAACGCGCAGCGACACTGTGAGGTGGAGCGAATCGCTGAAAGCCGGTCTTAGTTCGGATTGGGGTCTGCAACTCGACCCCATGAAGTCGGAGTCGCTAGTAATCGTAGATCAGCAATGCTGCGGTGAATACGTTCCCGGGCCTTGTACACACCGCCCGTCACGTCATGAAAGTTGGTAACACCCGAAGCCAGTGGCTCAAACTTGTTAGGGAGCTGTCTAAGGTGGGATCGGCGATTGGGACGAAGTCGTAACAAGGTACCCGTACCGGAAGGTGCGGGTGGATCACCTCCTTTCTAAGGAGCATTATTTTTTAGGCACCAGTTGGTGTTTAACCATC
>NZ_KV788203.1:0-560 GCF_001807225.1 Corynebacterium sp. HMSC05E07 | reverse complement strand
TGTTGCGACCGGCTATTTGGTAGCAGTGTCGTGACTATCTGGTAGCGCTTCAGTGAGTATCTGGTAGCAGTTCAGCGCGCTCGGGGTGATACTTCCGGTAGCCGCACCACTCGGGTGCGGCGTGTACTGGAAGGAGTCCGCTGATGACGGATTACCGTGCGGTGATGACGCTGCTTTTAGGGAAGCGTTCTTACCGCCAGATTGAAGACCAGCTCGGGTGCTCGCACCGCGCGATTTCCCGAGCGAACCAAGCGCTGCGACGCCTTGGTTTGACCACTGCCCAGCAGGTCGCGGCGTTGACGAATGACGAGCTGGACGAGATATTCGTTGATAAACGCACCAGCGGGCAAGGCGAATTCGTCCCGATTGACTTTGACGCGGTCGTTAAAGCACGCACAGGGCGTGCGAAGCAGACACTGCAAGTATTGTGGGCTCGCTACACCACCACCCCCGCCCAGCCGGGCCAGCGGCACTACAGCTACGACCGGTTCCGCCAGCTGGTTGCCTCCCATGTCGATGCGGCCGGGCTTACCGCCCGGATCACTCACGCGCCAGGGCAT